>JAAYPU010000060.1 GCA_012519645.1 Clostridiales bacterium
AGCTCCCATTCCTACGCCCATCATTAGGGCAACTAATAAAAACATAATAGGAAAACTTACTCCTACCGCTGCCAACGCTGTTTCTCCAAGTATTCTCCCTACTATAATGCCGTCTACCGTATTGTATAGCTGCTGCAATACATTTCCTATGAGCATAGGAAGTGCAAAGAAAAAAATAAGCTTTCCTTCATGTCCTTGTGTCAAATCTTTCATAATCATTTCCTCATATTCTGTTTTATTTAAGCAATGTTTATTTTAATTTATATTAATGTTAATGTAAATGAAATTTTGTCTTAAAATATATATTATCCTATTTTATTGTTTTTCATCAATTAATTATTGACATAGAATATGAAATAATATATGTTATAACTGTACTAATAGTTATAGTACATTACATATAGATGAAAGGAGGCGGCTTATGTTTCAGCTTGATCTTAAAAACGGGAAACCAATATATGAACAAGTTGTTGATAAATTTAAAGAGCTTATTATTAATGGTGTTCTAAAACCTGATGATAAAATACCTTCGGTACGTGATTTAGCTCAACAATTAACTATTAATCCCAACACAATACAGAAGGCTTACCGGGAATTGGAATATCAGGGTTATATATATTCTGTACAGGGGTTAGGGAGTTTTATTTCTCATCCCAAAACAACAATTGACCATGTAAAAGCAAACCAATTAAAAGAACAAATATCCAGCGATATTTTTGAATTATTGTATATGGGTATTGGAACTCAAGAACTGAAAGATTTTCTAAGCAGCATATTGACATCATGGAAAGGGGGAAAAGAGAATGATTGAAGTAAAAAATTTATATAAATCCTATAACGGACATGATGTTCTTTCTAATGTAAGTCTGACAGTAAAAAAAGGCTCCATTTATGGTCTTGTCGGTGCAAATGGTGCCGGAAAAACAACATTGATAAAGCATCTTACTGGCGTCTTTAAGCAGGATAAAGGCGAAATATTGATCAACGGTCAATCTGTCTTTGAAAACCCTGCAGCTAAATCAACTTTAGGTTATATCCCTGATGATTTGTTCTTTTTTTCAATGTATACTATGAAAAACACTGCTCGATTTTTTAAAAAAATATATAATACATGGAATGACGAAAGATACAAAACTCTTCTGGACGCTTTCAAATTGGACGAAAATCGTAGAATCAGCAAATTCTCTAAGGGTATGCAAAAGCAGGCAGCATTCATAATGACCATGTCTTATATGCCTGAAATCCTTATTTTGGATGAACCCATTGACGGTCTGGATCCCTTAGTCAGAAAACGTGTATGGAAGCTTATTATCGAAGATGTGGCAGAAAGGGGAGTAAGTGTATTAGTATCCTCTCATAATCTGAAGGAACTGGAAGGCATATGTGATTCCATAGGTATTTTGAATAATGGGCACATGGTTATTGAACGTGAGCTGGACGAATTGAAATCCGACATTTCGAAAATTCAAATTGCTTTCTGTAGAAAAAATGATGAAAAAATTTTTGATAAGCTGCATGTACTTCATCATGAAGAACGAGGAAGTATTAACCTGTTAATTGTAAAAGGTAATAGAGAATATATCATAGAGTCTTTAAAAGAATCCAATCCCTTAGTTTTAGATGTTCTTCCCTTAACTTTAGAAGAAATCTTTATATACGAGCTGGGAGGTGATGGTTGTGAAATCAACGGCATCTTATTTTAAGTTTAATAAAAATGTTTTTGCCGAAAATATTAAACGTTTTTGGGCAATACCTGTGCTATATACCCTATTCATCTTTTTATCATGCATTTTTCCTATTATGATGTCCTATGATAAAATAGACAAATTGGGTTACTATCGTATAAGCTACCTACTGACAAATCAAAATCCTTTTACTTTTATATTTCTTACTACTGCCCCCCTTGCAGCAGCAGTTATTATATTCAGATATTTACAGGCTAATAACTCAACAGCAGCATTACATGCGATGCCTTTTACAAGGCAAGAGCTTTTTTTTACACATTGTATTTCAGGTATTCTGCTTACAATTATTCCGATCATAGTAAACGGCCTTATTTTATTGGCTATAAAAACACCGGTATATAATAATGCAATACCACCGGAAAATATATTTACAACAAGCGCGGTAATGGATTGGATATGGCTAAGCATATTGATCATAATATTAAATTTCTCAGTTGCCGTATTTGCAGGTATCATCAGCGGCACCTCAATATTACATAGTATATTAGGTTTTGGCTTTTTATTTTTACTTCCGGCGATCGGTGTCGTCCTCACATTTTATATTGAGAAATTTCTATTTGGTTTTTATTTGCATTGGGGAATCAATCAATTTATAGAAAAGCTGTCTCCCGTTGTTGCAATTCTCTCCAGTACAGAGTTGAGTAGCGGCTTCATTATTTTCTATATCATGCTCACAGTTTTTCTCTTTGCTGCATCATGTGCCCTTTATTTAAGGAGAAAGCTGGAAAGAGCTACCGATACTATTGCTTTTAACTTCTTAAAGCCTTTATTCAAGTATGGTATATCTTTCTGCGGTATGACTGTGCTGGGTATTTACTTATTGGAGACAGGTCAAAATAAAATCACTCATATGTATATAGGCTTTTTTATCGGTTCAATTATTTCTTATCTTATAGCTGAAATGATACTCCAAAAAAGCATATGGGTCTTTAAAAATTTGAAAGGCTATCTCATTTATTTAATTATAGCCGCCATCTTTATTGTTTGTATCCAAACTGATATCTTAGGCTATGAAAGAAGACTGCCTGAAATCGAAAATATATCCGGTATTTCATATAATAGATATGCATATTTAGAGGAAAAACCGGCCCTCCTAGTGAGTCCTGAAATTATAGAAGCAACTCATGCTTTCCATAAATCTATAATCGATAATAGAAAATGGCTTGAAAACCATACGGAAGACTACAGCTACAATATACTGTTAAACTATAAATTAAAAAACGGTAAACTCTTAACAAGACACTACCAATTACCGTATGCATTCTTTGAGAATAACCCATATATAAAAACCGTATATGAATCTCATGAGTATAAAAAGGCTGCTAATGAATTGTTTGACGTCGATCCTTATAATCTTGCATTTATATCCATGCAGGCCTACTTTCTCTCAGAAAAAAATATACGGCTTATAGATTCTGTTGAAATTTCAGAATTTATTGAGGTTCTTAAAAAAGATATATTGAATGAGAGCTTTGGTGAAATGTTAGGCTATAGAAAACCATTGGCATCAATAGATTTCATGTGGAAACCATCAGAAGAGTCGCATGACAAATATCTGTCGGCATCTGTTAAAAAAAGCTACCTCAATACTATAAATTGGTTAAGAGCCAAAGGTTATTTAGATGCTATTACTGTATCACCGGAAGATGTTCAATACATATCTGTAGAAAAGTATCATAATGAAGTTTCTGCAAAGGAAGTCCAAACCTTCGTCAGAGAAAGCCACACAGTCCCTGAAGCAACACCTGACATAATGGTGATTACGGATCGATTCCAAATAGCAGCACTGCTGGAAAACTTTGAAGATAATTATCGTCAAAGAAAAAACGGCTATTTGGTCTCAATCTCATTTTATAATGGGCACATATACTCAGGGTATTACAACAAAGATAAAATACCCGAATTTATCTGCAAATATTTTGAAAATAACAAATTGTGAAAGATAAAAGGCTGGAAATTCAGATATTTCCAGCCTTTTACTATTTATTATAAGCTTGACAAGTATACCCCATCAGAGTAATCTATTTTTTGTAATATATAAAAGCTGTGGAAGCGTATCGAAGTGGTCATAACGAGCCGCACTC
>JAAYPU010000061.1 GCA_012519645.1 Clostridiales bacterium
AATAAAAATATAGTTAAAACTCCACGATGTCATGACACAAATTGATAGTTAAAACTCCACGATGTTATGGAACAAGTTAACCATTAAAAGACTCCACGATGTCATGGCACATAACATCTAACCTCTAAAAAATGTGATTGATTTTGTTAAATAAAATAACTATTATAATACTGTTGAAATTAACTTGAAAAGAGGGATAAACGCACTGATATGAAAATAATAAATGATAAAGGAATTTCCCATGTAAAGGGATATCAGGCAATAGGATTGTATTGCGGTATTAAAAAAAACAAGCATAAGGATTTGTGTCTTATTTACAGCACCCGGCCTGCAGTTGCAGCAGCTACTTTTACAACAAACCTCGTAAAGGCGGCGCCGGTTTTAGTAGATATGCAGCATATCCAATCTGATAATATTCAAGCACTTATTATAAATAGCGGGAATGCTAATGCATGTACAGGTGAAGCCGGGTTTGAAAATGCTGTTGAAATGGCAAAGATAACAGGCACACAATTAGGGATCCGGCCTTATGAAGTATTGGTTTATTCTACAGGAGTAATCGGTGTACCCTTGCCCATGGATAAAATCAAAGCAGGCATAATAGAAGCAGCCAAATCTCTGGTCAGCAACGGCGAAGACTGCGCACAAGAAGCTATTATGACAACTGATACCTATCCAAAGAAAATATTTGCGGAAGTTGAAATTGGGGGCAAAACAGTATCTATTGCAGGAATTGCAAAAGGCTCAGGTATGATCCACCCCAATATGGCAACCATGTTAAGCTATGTAGTCACAGATGCAAATATCACTAAAGAAATGCTGGAGAAAATGCAAATAGCAAGTGTTGATAAAACCTTTAACATGATTTCCGTAGACGGAGACACCAGCACAAACGATACTGCTACTATTATGGCAAACGGAGCCGCTGAAAATCCTATTATAGATTGTGAAAATGAAGATTATATGATTCTTAAAGATGCCATTCATTTTGTTAATGAAACCTTGGCTAAAATGATAGTAAAAGACGGAGAAGGAGCGACAAAGCTCATAGAGGTTATTGTAACAGGCGCACGTACGGAAGAAGATGCCCGTAAATGTGCCAAATCTGTAATTTCTTCTAATCTTGTTAAAACAGCCATATTCGGTTCAGATGCAAACTGGGGGCGCGTTATTTGCGCTATGGGCTACTCCGGAGGACAATTTGAACCTTCTAAAGTAGATTTATCCTTTTCAAGCATTGAGGATACGATCCAGGTATTTTCTAAAGGAACGCCTCTGCCTTTTGATGAAGATTTAGCTTACAAAATATTATGTACTGATACCATTACCATGAACATCGAATTAAATGAAGGAAGCTCCGGTGCAAAAGCATGGGGCTGCGATCTAACTTATGAGTATGTCAGAATTAATGGGGACTACCGAACATAAAAATGAATCAAGCCTTCGCTTGATTCATTTTTATGGTTAAGATTTATGATTTAAGGTTTAAGATTGATGGGAGAAATTTGTTGATAAAACAAATTTCTTTCATTAACTATCATCTTTCATCTCTTATCTCTCATCTGCATATACCACTTTCCCCCCTACGATAGTGGCAACGGTTTTGCCTGTCAGCTCCATACCATCAAAGGGTGTATTTTTACTCTTGGATTTAAATGTCTTTTTATCCACTATCCACTTTTTATTAGGATGAATAATGGTTATATCTGCTTCCCGCCCTATTTTCAATGTACCTTTTTCAATTCCCAATAGTTTAGCCGGATTTAAGCTCATAAGTTCAACCAGCTTATTCATATCTATCTTTCCCGAATGTACCAGGTTTGTTAAAGCCAGCCCTAATGCAGTCTCCAAACCTACGATTCCATTTGCCGCATACAGCAGATCTTTATTTTTATCTGCATCAGAATGAGGAGCATGATCGGTGGCAATAGCATCTACGGTACCGTCCATTATACCTTCTATGATTGCTTCCATGTCTTCACGACTTCGTAACGGAGGACTCATCTTTGCATTTGTTCCTTTAGTCAATACATATTCATCCCATAATGAAAAATGGTGCGGTGTTACCTCACAGGAGACAGCAACGCCTCTCATTTTAGCTCTTCTTATAAGTTCTATGCTGTTCTTTGAAGCTACATGCTGGATATGAACTCTGGCTTTCAGGCTTTCTGCCAGTAATATATCTCTTTCTACAATGATATCCTCAGATACCGACGGACGGCCCTGCAATCCTAATTGAGAAGATACATGCCCTTGGTGAATACTGTTGTCATAGACTAAATTTACATCTTCACAATGAACACTCGTTAACATGTTTGATTCTTTAGCACTTTTAAGTGCTTCATACATGACTTTGGCATTCATGACCGTCATACCATCGTCCGTTATGCCGACTATACCTGCATCTTTCAATAACTTATAGTCACATAAGGTTTCTCCCGTCAAGCCTTTAGTGATGCTCCCCATGATATAAACATTGGTTATCGCTTCTTCAGCCTTTTTTTGAATATATTTTATTGTATCTGCGTTGTCTATGACAGGCTTCGTATTTGGCATACATACAATTGAAGTAAATCCTCCTGCAGCAGCAGCTTCCGAGCCTGTCAGAATATCCTCTTTTTCTTCAAAACCAGGATCCCGGAGATGAACATGCATATCAATCAGCCCGGGTACTACATAACAACCGTCTGCATCTATAGACGTACAGTCTCTTTCAATGGATAATGATCTTATGTCCTTTATTCTACCGTCTTCTACAAGAATATCGTATTTTCCGTTAAGACTCTGACTCGGGTCTATAACCGTTCCGTTTTTTATTAATAAACGCATGGTACACCTCACTCTGAGGAAATTTCCTCAATTTAAGAATTAAGAATGAAGAATTAAGAGAAAAATCTGAACCAATAAACCATTAGCGCTGTTCTGAAGACACTACATATGCTTGAACTACTTCCTCTAATTATACATGATTGATAGAGATTTTCAAAGAATACAATATTAGCGGTGTATAGCTTTAGGTGCAGGACAAAGCTTTTTGGTATCAGATTTCAGGTTTTATGTATGGATGATATATTAAAAGTTAAAATAGGAATTTGCATAAGCAAATTCCTACTATAATTATTAATTCTTCATTCTTCACTATTAATTGTAAAAACGTAGTTTTTACACCGGATATACTTTGTCCTCTTCATTTAGTAAAGTCGGGTCTAACTGGTATCTTTGAGCGTTTCTATATTTGAAGAAGTCTATAGCAACTTGCGGGAATAATGCATATGTCAGCACATCTTCATCCTGCTCAATATATTGCTTTATTTCATTTTTAATGCTTTCAAGCTCCGGTTCGATCAAGTCAGCCGGTCTGCATGTAATAACTTCTTCATCACCAATAATCTTTTTTACAATGTCTTCTTTAATAGGTACAGTTGTTTTCCCATACATACCTTTTACAAGATTTTTAACTTCTTTTGTTACCATCTTATATCTTTCACCCGTTACAACATTAAGTACCGCTTGCGTTCCTACTATTTGGCTTGTCGGTGTGACCAAAGGCGGATATCCTAACTCTTCTCTGACTCTAGGAACTTCTTTAAGTACTTCAGCGTATTTATCCATTGCATTTTGCTGCTTCAACTGAGATACAAGATTTGAAAGCATGCCCCCGGGTACCTGATAAATCAAAGTGTTTATATCTACACCCATAACCTTAGGGTCTAAAAGTCCGCTTTCAAGGCTTTTTTCCTGCACCGGCTTGAAATGTTCTGCAATATCATTCAATAGATTGATATCCAATCCCGTGTCGTATTTGGTTCCTTTAAGAGCAGCTACAAATGGCTCCGTTGGCGGCTGTGAAGTTCCTCCTGAGAATGGAGAAATAGCAGTGTCAATAACATCCACGCCTGCTTCAATTGCTTTTAAGTAAGTCATACTTCCAAGACCGCTTGTTGCATGCGTATGCAGTTGAATCGGAATAGATATTTGTGTTTTCATCTTTTTAACTAATTCATATGCCCCATATGGATCCAGCAATCCAGCCATATCCTTAATGCATATAGAATCAGCGCCCATTTCTTCAAGTTCCTTGGCTAATGTAATAAATGCATCATTAGTATGAACAGGACTGATAGTATAGGATATAGTAGCCTGTGCATGACCTCCTGCTTTTTTTGTAGCCTCTAATGCTTTTTGAAGATTTCTTGTATCATTTAATGCATCAAATATTCTGATGATATCAATACCATTCCCAACAGCTTTTTTTACAAATTCTTCTACCACATCATCTGCATAGTGTTTATATCCTAAGAGGTTTTGACCTCTTAATAACATTTGAAGCTTTGTATTTTTAACATATTTCCTGATAGTTCTTAATCTTTCCCATGGATCTTCCTGTAAAAATCTCAGAGACGCATCAAAAGTCGCTCCGCCCCACATTTCTAAGGAATTATAACCTACAGCATCCAATTTTTCCAATATTGGAATCATTTCTTCCGTTTTCATCCTGGTAGCTATCAGGGACTGGTGGGCATCTCTTAATATTGTTTCTGTAATTTTAACCTTTGCCATTTCAGTTCCCTCCTAATTATACATATTATATTTTTGAAATCGGCTTATTAGTACATTTAATACATTATATAATGTATCACATTCTCAATCAATATATAAATATATTTTATTGTTCTTTATTTTTGAGATATAAATAAAATCTCAAGAAAGTTGCTTTTGCAATGCTTTGCAAAAGTTACCTTAACTCTTAATTCTTAATTCAAAAATTAAGGAAATTCATTTATGAAGTTTCCTTATATATACCAATAAAGAACGTTTATTAAACGTTCTTTATCGATATATTTATAAAATATGAAAGGTATATATATTATTTACTTTTTACAGGATATTTTTCTTTGGGTGAATAGTGTGTATGCAAGAGTCTATGAGATCTTTGGCCATTAGGCTCTCCTAAGAAATCCTCATACAGCTTCATTACCTGGCTATTTTTATGAGATTTTCTTTGAGGCATCAAGGTATCTTCTTTATATAAAGCCTTTGCTCTTTCTACTCTTACATCAATGTCCATTAATGCTTTAGATGTTACATGAGGTTGACCTCCTCCGCATACACAACCTCCGCTGCAGCCCATAATTTCTATAAAGTGGTAATCTGCCTTGCCTTCTTTTATCATATCCATAACTTTTTTTGCATTTGCTGTTCCATGTGCAACAGCAACCTTTATAGTCATATCTCCTACAGTTACCTGAGCTTCTTTCAAACCTTCTACACCTCTTACAGGCACATAGTCTACATTTTTCAGATCCGTATCTCCAACAATATCAGCCACTGTTCTGATAGCAGCTTCCATTACACCTCCGGTTGCTCCGAAGATAACTCCTGCACCTGTATATTCTCCTAATAAATCCTGATCAAATTGTGCATCATCGCTCATAGCTTGGAAATTAATACGCGCCTGTTTTATCATTCTTGCTAATTCTCTTGTAGTGAGAACTGCATCTACATCATTTCCCATTTCCGGTCTTACGATTTCTGATTTTTTAGATGTACAAGGCATGATAGATACAACAAACATTTTTTTAGGATTAATATTATTTTTTTCAGCATAGTAGGTTTTTAGTATTGCTCCCATCATTTGGTGCGGTGACTTACAGGATGATAAATGTCCTAATAAATCAGGATAGTTGTATTCACAATATCTGATCCATCCGGGAGAACAGGATGTGATCATTGGAAGTACACCGCCATTTTTTATTCTGCCTAAAAGCTCTGTTCCTTCTTCGATAATAGTTAAATCAGCAGCAAAATTTGTATCAAATACTTTATTAAATCCTATCTTTTTAAGAGCATCCACCATCTTTCCTGTCACTCTGGTCCCTATAGGATATCCAAATTCTTCTCCTAAAGCAGCTCTTACTGCAGGTGCGGTTTGAACCACTACAAACTTTTCAGGATCATCCAATGCTTCCCAAACCCTGTCTAAATCATCTTTCTCGCGCAGTGCTGCAACAGGGCATGCTTGAATACACTGACCGCAGTAGATACACGAGGAGTCCTGCATGCTTACTTCGAATGCCGGAGCTACACGAGTATCAAAGCCTCTGTTTACAAACTCCAAAACACCTATTTTCTGTACATTTTTGCATGTACTGATACATCTTCCGCAAAGAATACATTTATTAGGGTCTCGAACAATAGAAGGTGACACATTATCTATCGGTAGCTTTTCTTTAATACCGTCATATGGAATATCGCTTATGCCTAAATCTTTAGCAAGTTTTTGCAGCTCGCAGTTTTCACTTCTAACACAAGTAGTACATTCTCTGTTATGATTGGATAATATCAATTCAAGAGTTGATTTTCGTGCATTTCTTACTCTTTTAGTTTTTGTATGGATTACCATTCCGCCGCAAACAGGATACACGCATGCAGCCTGCAGTGCTTTTGCACCTTCTACTTCTACAACACACATTCTGCAAGCACCTACTTCATTTATATCTTTAAGATAACACAATGTAGGAATATCGATGCCTGCCAGTTTTGCAGCTTCCAATACGGATATACCCTCGGGCACTGTAATTTCTACGCCATCTATTTCAATAGTCGCATTTATTATTTCTTTATCCATCTCTATTCACTCCTTTCTTTAGCCTTTCTTAATTGCTTTAAAAGGACAAGCTTCAAGGCAAGCCCCACATTTTATACATTTGTTTTTATCTATTGAATAAACCACTTTACCTTTTTCTCCGCTGATACATTCAACAGGACATTTATTTGCACAAATACCGCATTTCTTGCATAGCTCTGCATCTATTGTAAAGGTCAGCAGTCCCTGGCAAACACCTGCCGGACATCTTTTGTCATTCACATGTGCTTCATACTCATCTCTGAAGAAGCGCAATGTTGATAAAATCGGGTTTGGTGCCGACTGACCTAAACCACAAAGTGCAGAAGCTTTTATATTATAAGCAAGTTCTTCCAGTTTCTCAATATCTCCCGGCTGTGCTTCTCCATTTGTCATTTTTTCCAACAATTCATACATACGCTTGGTTCCGATTCTGCAAGGAGGACATTTTCCGCAGGATTCATCCATTGTGAATTCCAAAAAGAATTTTGCGACATCTACCATGCAGTTATCCTCATCCATAACTACCATACCGCCGGAACCCATCATTGAGCTTAATTCTATAAGATTATCATAATCAATAGGTGTATCTAAATGATCTTTTGTAATACATCCGCCTGAAGGTCCGCCTGTCTGTACAGCTTTGAATTTTTTGCCATTAGGTATCCCTCCGCCTATGTCATATATTACTTCTCTCAAAGTAGTTCCCATAGGTATTTCCACAAGACCTGTGTTATTAATTTTGCCGGTTAAAGCAAATACTTTAGTTCCTTTGCTTTTCACGGTGCCTATACTTGAAAACCAATCGGCGCCCTTAAGAATTATCTGAGGTATATTTGCATATGTTTCTACATTGCTTAAAAGCGTCGGTTTCATCCATAACCCTTTTATTGCAGGGAAAGGAGGTCTCGGTCTTGGCATACCTCTTTTGCCTTCAATAGAATTCAACAATGCAGTTTCTTCACCGCAAACAAAGGCGCCTGCTCCTAAACGTATTTTTAAATCAAAGTTGAATCCGGTATTGAATATATTTTCACCCAGTAAGCCTAATTCTTTTGCCTGTTTAATTGCAATCTTAAGTCTTTTAACAGCAATAGGATATTCCGCTCTTACATAAACATATCCTTCACTGGCGCCGATAGCATATCCCGCAATAGTCATCGCCTCTACAACTGCATGAGGATCGCCTTCCAAAATAGAACGGTCCATGAAAGCTCCGGGATCCCCTTCGTCAGCATTACATACTACGTACTTTTGGTCATCCTTGATTTTATGAGCAAACTCCCACTTTTTACCTGTTGGGAAACCGCCGCCGCCACGGCCTCTTAAACCTGATTCCTGAACTGCTTTTACAACTTCCATCGGCTCCATTTCAGTGAGAACTTTGCCTAATGCCTGGTATCCGCCCATGGCAATATACTCTTTAATGTTTTCAGGATCAATAACTCCGCAGTTTCGGAGAGCTATTCTTGTCTGCTTTTTATAAAAATCAACATTGTTTAACGAGCTAACAATACCTTTTTCAAAGCTTCCTTTATATAAAAGATCTTTTACTATTTTCCCTTTAACGAGATGCTCTTGTACAATTACAGGTACATCCGTAGTTTTTACCTGAGAATAAAACGCTCCCTCCGGATATACGATACATATAGGACCTGCATGACATAAATTAAAGCAGCCGGTTTTAATAACCTGTACTTCTTTTTCAAGTCCTTGCTTTTTTAATTCTTTATTAAATATATTTATGATTGCTTCCGAATTGGCATCAGTGCACTCCTTGCCTCCGCAAACCAACACATGCGCTCTATACAAATCCATATTCACTTACCTCCCAATTTAAATTACACCGATCTATTACTTGACATTTCCAATGGTATAATCATCTATTACATTGCCGTTGACAATATGCTCTGAAATAACTTTCCTCGCCTTTTCAGGTGTCATTTCTATATATGTTACCTTCTCTTTTCCCGCATCGTATATTTCAATAATAGGTTCAAACCTGCAAACTCCGATACAGCCTGTTTGAATTACTTTAACATTTTTTAAATTTCTGGTTTTTATTTCATCGTTCAATGCCTGAAATACCGGCTTTGCTCCTGCACTGATGCCACAAGTTGCCATTCCGACAACAATTCTTATATCTTTACTATTATCATGAATACCCATTTCAGAAATGGCTTCTTCGCGAATTTTTGACAAATCTTCTAAAGACTTCATTTTAAAAAACCTCCTATCAATTACTTCTTATATTTGGCAAGTATGTTTTTAATGTCTGCTTCTGTAAGTCTTCCATATACATCTTCATTAACAGTAAGAACCGGTGCCAATCCACAGGCTCCAATGCATCGCGTCGCCTCTAAAGTAAAATTTCCGTCCTTTGATGTCTCACCTACTTGAATATTCAAATCATTTGAGATAGCATCAACAAGCTTTTGAGCACCTTTTACATAACATGCCGTACCTAAACAAACACTTATAACATTCTTTCCTACAGGATTTAATCTGAACTGGGAATAAAATGTTACGACTCCGTACACTTCAGCCAAAGGAATATTTAAACTATCGGCAATCACCTTTTGAACCTCTATCGGCAGATAACCGAATATCTCTTGAGCCTCTTGGAGTATAAGCATGAGAGCTCCGCTTATATCTTTGTAATCTTCTATTACTTTATTAAGTTTAGCGAAGCTTTCTTCACATAAATAACTGGTTGGCATAATACCTTCTCCTTTCATAATTCATTTATAAATATTGATTTTACTATGCTATTTATATATTGATATTTGTTTAACAATCCTTGTTATGATTATAACAAATTTTTTATATTTTGTGAATAGCTAAACTAAATTTTTTTCTTATTTTTTAAAAAATTTTCCAATAAATTTCCTTTTTATACTTGACATTATTTACAAAATCCTTTATTATCAAGTGAGAAAAAGTGTTAATTGATAATTTAAATTTCCTCTATTTAATATATCGGATTAATCCGATATATTATTAGGCCT
>JAAYPU010000062.1 GCA_012519645.1 Clostridiales bacterium
AATAAAAATATAGTTAAAACTCCACGATGTCATGACACAAATTGATAGTTAAAACTCCACGATGTTATGGAACAAGTTAACCATTAAAAGACTCCACGATGTCATGGCACATAACAACTAAGAACTAGGAACTGATTCAGGTCTCTGGTTTCAGGTTTCAGGGAACTACTGAATTTAATTAATGTATATTCATTTACTATTAGTTTTTAGCAGAATTGAAAATTGATAATTGACAATTGAAAATTGATAATTGAGAATTAGAGAATAGGGAAGAGAGAAAGGCAAATTTCTTCATTAACTATTAGTTCTTAGTTATTAGTTAAAAGAGTGGAGAGTTAAGATATGAGCTGTGTTTTTATTGCCGAAAATGCAAATGAAAATCTTAAAGCATATTTTATAAATAATGGATGCACATTAATAGAAATAAAAAAAACAGATTCAGTATATGAAGCCGTCTCATGCCATACGGATATTTATATGTGCAAAATAGGGAATTCTATAGTAATAAGTCAGGAACAGCTTGAAAAAATTAAAGACATGCTGTATCATCATCATATTTCTTATTTGGCAGGTACTGATCCGTTAGGATATAAATATCCCGAAAATATAAAATATAATGGCGTACAAATAGGGAAATATTTTATTCATAATACAAAATATACAGATGCGAAAATATTGGAAACGGCAGAGCTGTATGGTTTAAAAATCATTCATGTAAAGCAGGGCTATTCTAAATGTAATATTGCTGTCATTGACGACAATTCGGCAATAACCTCCGATAAAGGATTATATAGATCCCTGACTGAGCATGGCTTCGATGTATTGCTTATTCAGCAAGGTCATGTAAAATTAAAAGGCTTTGATTATGGTTTTATTGGTGGGGCTTCAGGAAAAATAGAAAACAGTATTGTATTCAACGGTAATTTGGAAGAACACCCTGATTTTAATAAAATTCAAGCATTTATAAGTAGCAAAGGCTTGCAACTGGTATATTTTCCTCAATATCCATTGGAAGATATCGGGTCCATTATAACCGCAGGAGAAGATGAACAATGAAAAAACATGTGAATATTCCTATATTTTTACCCCATAAAGGATGTCAGAATGACTGCGTTTTCTGTAACCAGAAAGCTATTACAGCCAAATTGAAACCCTTAGAGAAAGATGAAATGATACGAACCATTGAAACGTATTTGAGTACGCTTCTTTCCGGAAATACGGAGACAATAGAGATTGCTTTTTTTGGCGGCAGCTTTACCGGAATTCCTATTAAGGAGCAAAATAAATATTTAAGAATAGCAAAAGAATATATGGATAAGGGACTCATTCAAAAGATCAGGTTATCGACCAGACCAGATTATATTAATAAAGAAATCCTTGAAAATCTTAAAGATTTTGGTGTTTCCACCATTGAGTTAGGAGTACAGTCTTTTGATGAAGATGTACTCCGTTTATCTAACAGAGGATATAGCAGTGAAGTGATATATACAAGCTCAGAATCAATTAAATCTTATGGGTTTGAGTTGGGGATACAGCTAATGATAGGGTTACCGGGAGATACATACGAAAAATCTGTCCAATCCGCAAAGGAAACGGTTAAAATACATCCGTCTGTTGCAAGACTGTATCCTACAGTCATTCTTAGAGATACGGAGCTGGAAAGAATGTACAGTAGTGGCGTTTATCACCCTCTTGACATAGGTTCCGCTGTGAAGATTACCAAGGAAATGTATTCCATTTTAACAAGCTCGGGTGTAAATGTTATTAGAATAGGATTAAAGAGTACGGAAAATATAAAGGAAGGGAGGGAAGTAGTGGCAGGAGCATATCATCCGGCATTTGGACAATTGGTAAAAGGTGAACTTATAAAGGAATATTTAGACAGCCAATTAACTGAAAATTTCAGACAAGCCATATTTTACAGCAATGATAGATGCTTTTCAAATATGATAGGAAACCAAAAGAGAAATGAAATATTTTTCAAAAATAAATATTCCGGCAGGTCATTCAGCTTTAAAATTGATAATAGTCTGAAAGACGAGGAATATAAAGTTGCCCTTATAAAATAATACGTTGATTTATGTTGAAAATTGTGTAAAATGATGATGGACCAATAATAAAACATGAGAAGGTGAGTCTGAGATGATTAAAGATCATTGTGAATATCCCCGATTGGAAATATATGCGGATAAAATCAAGAATAACGCAAAAAAAATATATGAT
>JAAYPU010000063.1 GCA_012519645.1 Clostridiales bacterium
AAAACACAAAATCTTCCTTAACTCTTAGTTCTTAGTTTTTAGTTATTAATTCCCCGATACCAGAAACCAGAGACCCTAATACAAATATGCTCCTGCGGAGCAATGTAAATATGTGCTTCGCACAGTGTAAGTATACACCTTCGGTGTAGTGTAAATATGTGCTGGCGCACAATGTAAGTGTAAGTAATTTAAGATATCTAATATAGAACATACTAAACTATTGTTTAACTATTGCTTCACTATCGTTTAACTATCGCCCAACTATTGTAATATTTGAGCGAAGTTCAAGACGTGGCATCGAAACGTAACACAGAGATATAAAAAGACATCCCTTTCGGAATGTCATTTATAATACAGTTTTTACTCTACCCGGAGCGTCTATAAACCTTGGAGGTCAAGACATAAGGCGCAATTATTTGCGCTCTTACATTTTATTATATCCCAGGGTTCGATAAATGAGCGAAGTTCGCGACACGACGACGCCGAGGAGCAGAGCTTACACTGTAGTAAGTGAGCACCGAAGGCTAGGAAGTAACAAAGAAATTCGCCATTTAGCGAAGCCGTGCTATTCTACGGTGACTGACTTTGCCAAATTCTTAGGCTTATCAACATCGCAGCCTCTCATAACTGCAATATAATAAGCCAATAATTGCAGCGGTACAATACTAAGTATAGGAGTTACTTCATCGATGCAGTCAGGAATGTAAATCACCTTATCTGCCTGATGCTCTATCAGCTTGTTGCTTTCTTTTGCTACTCCTATGACATATGCGCCTCTCGCCTTTACCTCCTGAATATTTGAAAGCATCTTATCATAAAGATGATCTTGAGTGGCAATGGCGGTCAGGAAAGTGCCGTCCTCTATCAGAGCTATCGGTCCATGTTTAAGCTCTCCTGCAGGTATTGCAAAGGAATTGATATAAGAAATTTCTTTCAGTTTTAAAGAAGCCTCCAATGCAACAGTAACATCAACGCCCCTTCCAATGAAAAAGGCATGCTGTTTTTCGTGCTGTATTTCTGCTATTTCTTTTACTGGTTCAGCATTTTTTAATATCTTTTCTACTTTATCCGGCAATGCTTTCAATTCTCTTAAAACAAGGTCATAGTACTCTTTTTCTATGGTGCCTCTGACTTCTGCCATATATAATGCTATGAGATATACGGAAATCAATTGGGTGGTAAATGCTTTTGTAGAAGCAACTGCGATTTCCGGCCCTGCCCATGTATAGAACACATCATCAGACTCTCTGGCAACGGAGCTGCCTACCACATTTACTATCGTCAAAATTCTGGCTCCTTTATTTTTAGCCTCTCTCAAAGCAGCCAATGTATCCGAAGTCTCACCGGATTGGCTAATTGCGATAAACAATGTTGTGTCATCTATAAAAGGTTCTCTATATCTGAATTCCGAAGCCACCTCAACCTCTACAGGGATCTTGGCAAATTTCTCTATAGCGTATTTCCCTATAAGCCCTGCATGGTACGCTGTACCGCACGCTACGATATAGATTCTATTTATCTTATCTAAATCTTCTTTTGTAATGGTAATTCCGTCTAAATTTATAGCACCTTTTTCGTTGATTCTTCTGTTCAGGGTTATATCTATTCCTTTAGGTTGTTCGTAAATCTCTTTCAGCATGAAATGGTCAAAGCCTTCTTTTTCAGCTGCATCCGCATCCCAAGTTACATGAAATACTTCTCTTTTTATTTCTTGCCTATTCTCATTAAATATTTTGATTTCATCTTTTGTTAACATAACAAATTCATCATTGTTTATGAGATAGACATCTTTTGTGTATTTCAAAAGGGCCGGTATATCCGATGCTATAAAGTTTTCGTCCTTGCCTATACCTACTATCAGGGGGCTGTCTTTTCGGACTGCTATGATTTTACCGGGTTCATCGCAGTGAACAACGCCAAGAGCATAAGCACCTTTCATCTTCCCTACTGCTTTGTAAACTGCATCCAAAAGGTCTCCATTATAGAAATGGTCTATTAGGTGTGCAATCACTTCTGTATCCGTTTCTGATCTGAACTCTACACCGTGTTCATTTATAAGCCATTCCTTGAGGGCCACAAAGTTTTCTATTATCCCATTGTGAACCAATGCTATTGTCCCATCCATATTGGTATGGGGATGTGCATTTCTGTCAGACGGCGCTCCATGAGTAGCCCATCGTGTATGACCGATGCCGCAGCCGCTGTTCAAATCTAAAGAAAGAATCCTGTCTTCCAGATTTTTTATTCTTCCTTTGTATTTATAAACTTCAATTTTACCGTCTATATTTAATGCTATACCGGATGAATCATATCCTCTATATTCTAATTTATTTAATCCGTTTAATATTACCTCACAGGCATTTTTATTGCCTATGTAGCCTACTATTCCGCACATAATCAAGTCCTCCGTTGTCGATTTAAGATTTATGATTTATGATTTTATGATTTAAGATTTAGCCGATACTCTATCGAAACTAGTTTAATAACTTTGCGACAATTGCTATCGGCGTTTAACGATTTATATTGATAATCTTCTTTTTAATATTAAAATTCTAATTCTTTTTAGGCTTTTCAGAATTAGGTAAATTCTAGGCGCGTCGAGCCTTTAAAGCGGAGCGTACTTAGCAACTACGTGAGCATTCGAAGGCGAGACAGCAACAACGAAGTTACCAATTATGGAAAGCCGATTATTGTTCTTGCACAGTTGAGGTTTTTTTGTCCTGTAGGTCACCCACCAGTTTTGTAAAACCTCTCACGACCCAAAGGGCCGCAGGGGCATCCGCCGAATAGTTTTCGATACTCCCCTGTCCTCGTCAACTCAAAGCAAGCTTTGAGTTCTGGCGCTTTTTTTAATTTTTTATTTGCTTAATTCATAGACCACAACCTTTCAATAGTGAGTAGTGATTAGTAATTAGTGACTTTGCCAACTGACAACTGATAACTGAAAACTGATAGTTTCAGTTGGTTTTTGTGTTTGCAAACACAAAAATCTTCCTTAACTCTTAGTTATTAGTTATTATTTATTAGTTCTTTAAATGTGTCAATAGTATCCCTATATCCTCTCTCTATGTTCTTAAGTGCTAGTTCTTTGCTGAAATCTAAAGTTTTTCCCAGATATTCTTTTGGATATACGGTGATTATATTGACATCCGAATATTGTATCTGTTCAGGTTTCGGGGGATATAGCCTTATCTCAATAATATTTTTATAACCTTTCTTAATGAGCATGTTTGTCGGAATCTGGTTATAATAGCTTCCATCCAGAAAGTAATCACCGTCAATTTCTATGCTTTTAAAAACAGGCAAGCAGCAGCTGGCAACTATATAATCACTCAACCGCCCTTCCGGTATATCTTCTTTAAAGAGTTCCAAGCCTCTTTGTTGTTTTAACGATATGGTGACCAGACCGAAATCAATTTTAGATTCTCTGATAGCTTTTTCGTTTATGGTTTTTTTCATTTCATTTTTAAATGCAGTTATGTCTATCCCATCTGTCCCGAATACTTCTTTCATCTCATTTTTCAACCCAATGGGGTCCCTGCTATTAAATTCATGGGATGCCATTTTGGCTGCGAGTTCACCGCCCATATTTTTTGACGCTGAAAAGCCCATATTGTTCCAAACATTATATGCAATATCTATGTCACTTTGTATCATTAATGCAGCATTGATAGTGCCGATAGAAGTACCTACTATTCCATTATATTCAATACCCAGCTCGTTTAATGCCTTCCACGCACCTAATTGGTAGGCGCCTTTTGCACCGCCGCCTTCTAATGCAATTCCATACATAGGCTCAATCCTTTCGCAACTATAAGAGGTTGGAGGTTAGAGGTTAGAGGTTATTGAAGGTTGAAATTTGCTTTAAATTAAGCAAATTTCTTCATTATCTTTCAGTTGTCAGTTGTCAGTTTTCAGTTGTCAGTTCAAACCTTAGACCTGAGACTATAGACCCTACACCCGCATTAAACTCCGGACGCCGTACTCCGGACCGATGCGAAGCATCCTAAACGATAAACGATACACGATACACTGATGCGAAGCATCAAAGAACTATTAGTTCTTTGTTCTTAGTTATTAGTTAATTCAGTTCCTTTTCTATAAGTTCTGCCAATTCTTCGGCAAGTTTTTGGATCTCATCCTTGTTCTGTCCTTCTATCATTACACGTACTAAGGGTTCTGTTCCCGAAGGTCTTATAAGGACACGCCCTTGTGATGCCATCTGCTCTTCAAGCTTTTTTATTTCAGCAGCTATTCTTTCATTCTTTTCATAGGCATATTTGTTTTCATTCTTTACTTTTGCATTCACCAGTACCTGAGGATATATTACTACTTCACCGGCAAGCTCAGATAATTTCTTACCGGATTTTTTCAATGCTCTCAGCAATTGCAATGCTGAAAGAATACCATCTCCTGTTGTGGTATGTTCAAGAAATATAATATGGCCGGATTGTTCTCCCCCAATAACGCATTTTGTTTCCATCATGCTTTCCAATACATATCTGTCGCCAACCTTGGTGGTTTCAACTGTGCAGCCGATTCCCTCCAGCGCTTTATAGAATCCGATGTTACTCATAACCGTAGCAGTAACAAGATTGTCCTTTAGTCTGTTTTCTTCCTTCAGCATCTTCGCGCATATATATATTATTTTATCGCCATCAATGATATTGCCTTTTTCATCAACAGCAATGAGTCGGTCTGCATCCCCGTCAAAGGCTAATCCTATATCTGCTTTTTCTTCCACTACCTTATGTCGTAATGTCTCAGGATGTGTTGAGCCGCAATCGACATTGATATTAATACCGTTAGGTTGATTATATATAGCAACCACTTCAGCTCCAAGCTCCGTAAAAGTCTTTTCCGCAGCCTGACAGGCAGCTCCGTTTGCACAGTCAATGACTATTTTCATATCTTCAAAAAGAATATCAACTGTATTTTTCAGAAAAGACGTGTATCGTAAAAGCGCATCCTCCATCACATACTTTTTTCCTAATTTGTCGCCGGTGATGCTACCTTGAATATGGATATCATGATTGATAATATCCTCTATTTCATCCTCTACCGCATCATCAAGTTTATATCCTTCGGCATTAAAAAATTTTATACCATTATATTCATAAGGATTATGTGATGCTGAAATGACAACACCCGCATCCGCTCCATAGTATTTAGTAAGGTATGCGGCTGCCGGGGTAGGCAGTACACCTATATTTAAAACATCTGCGCCCATTGAAAGAATTCCCGCAGATAACGCAGCCTCTAACATATCCCCTGAAATCCTTGTATCCTTTGCAATAACGATTCGCGGTTTTTTATGAGTACTCTTCGCTAAAACATATGCGCCTGCTTTTCCGAGCTTGTATGCTAATTCAGGTGTAAGCTCTGTATTGGCAATACCTCTTACACCGTCAGTACCAAATAATCTTCCCATTACTTATCCTCTTCTCTAAATATTTTCACATATTGTATATTTTACTTCATTTAGCTGTGAAAATCTACAATATTGAATTTCTTTTAAATATCAGAAATCGGTTGAGTCAATATATAAAAAAATCGGCACTTTAAGTGCCGATTTTAATAATTTAATTCATTATGCTAACTGATGGCTTCCGCTCGTTCCTCTTTTTCTTTATCTTTCTCATCCCATAGTCTGTCTGCAGTTACCTTCCAAATGCGCGAAGGCTCTATACATTTATCTGTTAAATCCTCTACCGTCTCTTTGTCCAGAGGCTGTGTGGATTTTGCATTTGCCTTATTGACCATTTCTCTTAATTTATCCGGATTATCTAAAAGCGGACAAGGCATGAGATGATTACCGTTAAAAGGCTGCCCTTTTTGATATTCTTTAAATAAATCACATTGCAATGCTTCAATTAAGCTTACATCCTTAATATTTACATTAGAATAGTGTATAAATGCACATGGTTCTACATCGCCATTGGCGTTGATATGAAAATAATTTCTTCCACCGGCAATACAACCCTGAACATATTCGCCGTCATTCCAAAAGTCTAAAATAAACATAGGTTTAGTTTTTCTGAATTCGCGTACTGCATGATACATCTTTTCTCTCTCATCCGGTGAACATATCAGCTCAATTACAGCATCTTTTCCCAGGGGCATATATGTAAAATACCATCCGTACATACATCCTTTTTCAATTAGTGAATCGACATATGCATCCGATGACACGACATCTACGTTTTTACTATGATAACAAGTAGAAAAACCAAATAATATTCCTTCTTTTTTCAACATATCCATTGCTTTCATGATGTTTTTATAAGAGTTTTCTCCTCTGCGTAAGTCAGTTTCTTCTTCAAATCCTTCTGCACTAAAGGCTAAGGTGAAGTTTCCTACACGAGCAAGGTCCTTTGCAAATTGCTCGTCTACTAATGTTCCATTGGTGAATGCCAGGAAAATACAATCATCATGTTTTTCAGCAAGCTTAATCAAATCATTCTTACGAACCAATGGTTCCCCACCGGAATATAAATAAGCATATATCCCAAGTTCTTTGCCTTCCGTTATTATTCTGTCTAACTGCTCATATGACAACGAGTCGTTTTTGTTGTACTCAGCTGCCCAACACCCTTTACATTTCAAGTTGCATGCGGATGTAGGGTCAATAAGAATTGCCCAAGGTATTTTACAGTTGTATTTCTTTTCGTTCTCTTCAGCCTTTACTCGTCCGATAAAATAAGATTGGACTAGGAAATTTGTTAATAATTTCTCCCTGCATTTGGGGTTCAACTCTTTATAAATCCGGTCAATAAACTGGGCTGGAATGCTTTCCTCATCTGCTATATTATACTTCACCCACTCCAAAGCTTTTTTTTGATCTTCTAATACTGCAAATTTTTCTACCAAGTTGATAAGCTTGGTCGTATTCTCTTGAGTATTCTTACCAATATACTTCAATCCTTCTTTAACAGCAATTTGCGCAATTTTGCTTTTAATAGATTCCATATTCAGCATCTCCTTACCTTATCTAATAAGCATCCCTAATCCTATCATATGTGCTTCAGGCTTCTTTTAGAACGTAAGCGAAAAACATGTCCTCCTATTCTATTTAGTTATTTTAACTGTAACTA
>JAAYPU010000064.1 GCA_012519645.1 Clostridiales bacterium
AATAAAAATATAGTTAAAACTCCACGATGTCATGACACAAATTGATAGTTAAAACTCCACGATGTTATGGAACAAGTTAACCATTAAAAGACTCCACGATGTCATGGCACATAACAACTAAGAACTAAGAGTTAATGTAGGAATTTGACTTTTTGTCAAATTCCTTCGTTAACTGTTATCTATTATTCATTATCTATTATCTTCGCCTACGCCCTGAAACCTGAGACCAACTCCGGACTTCGGACCCCGGACCGATGCGAAGCATTTATACTCCATACTCTATACACTGATGCGAAGCATCATATTAACATGTGGCATATTTTCCATAATCGCATATGATATAATGCAAGGACCACTTTTAGTGGGTTCTAGCGATATCATATATGAAGGAGAGTACGTTATATGGCATATTCCAGGTATCAGTATGTGGGAGATCCAAGTGTTATATGGGATGACTGTCGTGATTCAAAAAGAAGACGTCAAGAAGATGAAGATAAGGATTGTACTGTCAGAGTTTATAATACTATTGATATAAGAGCTGAAGCAAAAGGCGGCGATGGCGGCGACGGCGGCGACGGAGGTGAAGATAATTCTTCAGCATCAGCAGCAGCCAGCAGAGGAGGAGTTAGTGTAGCAGTCCCGGTAACGGTAGATGTGGAGCAGGAAGAAAAAAATGTATATCCTCTATCAGTCCCTTCGAATGGTGCCGACGGTTTGAGCAGTGAAAAAGAAGTGAGTAAAGATTTAAATTCAGTTCCTAATGGAAATTCGGCAGGTTTGGCAGTGGATAACATTGCAATTGCCTCCTCGGGAAAAGGCGGCGATGGCGGTGACGGAGGAGATGTAAAACAGTCTATATATGCAAAAATTGATAATTGGACAGTTGTAGTTTGCGGCAACGAAAAAGAATTTAAACGAGGCATAACCTTGTCTTCCGATGAAAGTGATGTCGATTTAAAAATGGAAAATGATGACATTTTTATCAATGGTGAAAAAATGACAGTTAAAGAATTGAAGGACGGCACGAAAGTTTTTGTTTTAAAAAAGTCGACGGATAAGAAAAATTAGTTAAACTTTATAAGAGGGTGATAACCCTCTTTTTTTAATTTATAGGAATATTTCTTGTATAGAAAATTTATAGGGCGAGAGCTTCTTTTTTAATGAAATTATTTATAACAGCTGTTAAAATGTGGTATGATAAATAGAAAATATAGCATGATTAAAGAGAGGAGCATTTTATGAGCAACCCGATAGTAACCATTGAAATGGAAAATGGCAATAAAATTCAGATAGAATTATATCCTGATATTGCCCCAAATACTGTGAATAATTTTATTTCTCTTGTTAAAAAAAATTATTATAATGGAGTTATTTTTCACAGAGTAATTCCTCATTTTATGATTCAAGGCGGAGATCCTGAAGGTAATGGTACCGGCGGCCCCGGATATCGCATTAAAGGAGAATTTTCTTCCAATGGATTCAAAAACGATTTAAAGCATGACAGAGGAGTTATTTCCATGGCACGTACATCTGATCCTGATTCAGCAGGCTCACAGTTTTTCATTATGGTGGAGAAATCTCCGCATTTAGATGGACAATATGCCGCATTTGGGAAAGTGACGGAAGGAATGGAAGAAGTAGATAGAATCGTATCTGTTTTAACTGATTTTAGAGATAAACCAAAAGAGGATCAAAAAATGAAGATCGTTACTGTCAATACTTTTGATAAAGAATATCCTGAGCCGGAAAAAATGTAATGAAAATATTGGTAGATGCAGATGCATGTCCTGTCAGGAAGATCATAGTAAGTGTGGCAAAAGAATATGATTTGGATGTGATCATGTTTACGGATACAAGCCATATACTTGCAGATGATGATTATTTTAAAGCAGTATTGGTGGATAAAGCGAAAGATTCTGTTGATATTGCTCTTATCAATAATACTGATGAAGGGGATATTGTTATTACTCAAGATTATGGTCTGGCGGCTATGGCGCTTGCAAAAGGAGCAGCGGCAATTCACCATAATGGATGGTTCTATAATGAAAGCAATATAGATATTATTCTTTTTGAAAGACATATCAGAGCTAAAGCACGCAGAGCCGGTGAGAAAAACAATTCAAATAAAAAAAGAAGCAGGGAAAATGATTTGAAATTTGAAACGTGTTTAAGAAAAATAATAAAAGAAAAAATTAAAGAAATACACAATTCTTAAAGGATTGTGTATTTTTTTGAAGGAAAAAATGCATAAATAACGAATATATAACATATTGGCAAATTATTGGTAATATAACTTTCTTTGCTATCACTCAATATAGAATAGGAGAAGGATATATATGATTCAAAATTATTTATGTAAAGAACTTGTATCAAATTCACCAGTCGGTTATGCATGTTTTGAAATAGAATTGGATTCTAATCAAAATCCTCTGTTTTATATCCTTCTTGATGCAAATGCTTTATTTTGTATGTGGATTCAAAAAAATATTGTTGATTATATAAGAAAAGCAACAAAAAAGGAATTCTTTTTAAATAATCTGAAGCTTGATTTAGATGAAATCTATCTGGATACTATAAATCACGGGAAAAATAGAAAAATTAAAAGAGAGATATATGTAAAGAAGAAAAAGTTTGAAATGACAGCTTACTCACCAGGGGCCGGTTATTTAATAGTTCTGTTTATTCCGACGTCCGAGATACCGGATGTGAGCGAAGAAATAAAGAAATCTTACAATAACGGATTAAATAATTCATATCATAATTTATTTTGTCAGCAAAAATTTTACAAGATCCTGATGGATGCAATACCGGAATTTATATATTATAAGGATAAAAACGGTGTTTATTTAGGGTGCAATAAAGCGGCGGCTGATAAAATTTATTGCATGAAAGAGGAAGATATAATCGGTAAAACTGATTTTCAAATTATCGATACATATACTGCGGAAGCCAACAAAAAACAAGAAATGGAAGCAATGAACTTAAATAAGCCGATTACGTATGAGGAGGTATTGCATGGCAAAGAGATGTTGATACTGGAAACCAGCAAGATCCCATTATACAATGATAACGGAGAAATTATGGGTGTGATCGGTATTTCAAGAGATATTACAAATAAGAAGGTCATCGAACAAAAAAAACTGGAAAGCGAAGAGCGTCTGCGTCAAATGGCTGAAAGCATTGAAGAAGCTTTTTGGCTTTCTACAGATAGTGAGATGCTGTACATCAGCCATGGGTTTGAAAGAATATGGGAACGAAGCTGTGAAATAGTCTATGACGATATTTCTAATTTCAGAAAGTTTATTTATGAAGAAGATAAAGAAAAAGTATTTAGAGCTTTGCAGGGAGAAAACTATCTGATTCATGGTAATTTTAATGAAAAGTATAGAATTGTCAAGCCGGATGGTACTTTAAGATGGGTATGGGAAAGAAGCTTTCCTATTAGAAATGAAAAAGGCGAAATTGTCAGGCGGGCAGGCATAGCTGAGGATATTACCACACTGAAGATTGCCGAGGAAGTTGTCGCAAGGACCAGAGAAGAAATGATTCGCGTAGAGCTTAAAAGAAAATCAATGGAATTAAATCAATTAGCTGAGCTTGAAAAGCTGAGAACAGATTTCTTTGCAAATCTTTCCCATGAGCTAAGAACACCCATAAATCTTATATTAGCGGCATTGAAAATGATAGAATTAAATGAAATGAATCCTGATGACGACACTGCAACATCGATAAAATATTTTAAAATTATAAAACAAAACAGTTATCGTTTGATGAGATTAATAAATAATCTTATAGATGTGACAAGATTAGATGCAGGTTTTTTAACGCTGAATCCTTATAATAATGATATTATAGATATTTTGAGAAGCATTACCCTGTCAGTTGCGGAATATGCCAAGAGTAAGCAAATATCTCTCGATTTTAAAACAGATGTGGAGGAGCTTATTATTAAATGTGATCCGGATAAGATCGAACGTATTTTACTGAATTTATTATCAAATGCGATAAAATTCAGCAAACCCGGGGGACGGGTGGAAATAGTCCTTAATGTTGTTAAAAAGCAATTATACATATATGTGAAGGATACCGGAATAGGTATTCCTGAAGATAAGCTGACCATGATATTTGAAAGATTCAAGCAGGTGGACAGCAGATTTACAAAAGACAGTGAAGGAAGCGGTATTGGGTTATCATTAGTTAAATCCCTTGTGAAAATGCATGGGGGAACAATTTCTGTTCATAGTACTTTAGGGTGCGGGACACAGTTCCTAATTAAGCTTCCGATTAAAAAAATGAAGGAGTCACCAAATTCAAGAGCTGTGGTCTACGATGAGACAGAAGATTCACGAACTGAGCGTATTCGTATGGAGTTTTCTGATATATATGGCTTAACATTTTAATACTTTTGGTATGATAATAATGCCAGTGGGTTTCCTCGCAATGCTTGATTGTCAAAGTGTATTGCAAAAAGAAAATAACTTCAATATTTTATATATATAAATTGCAAAATGCTCAGTTCGAAAGGGGAATGTTATGAAAGCTATGGCATATGTATCCGAACAAGATAGTTTGGAAGGAATCATCCTTCCCGCGGATTTAAAAAAACTAATGAATATCCATATCGATGATCCGTTAGAGGTATATGTGGATGAAGAAATATTGATTTTAAAGAAATGTGTTGCGCGATGTGTTTTATGTGAATGTACAGGGGATATTATTGAATATAAGGGCAGAAATGTTTGTACGGATTGCATTGAAAAATTAAAATCCAGGGTTTAGTATTACATATTTTTTAATTTAAGCTGCGATATTTGATCGCAGTTTTTTTATTATTGGCTATTTTTCTTTATCATTCAATATGGTATTATTTAATAATCAATGTTAGGATGGGTGAAATACATGCATTACGAATTTGCAGAGCGAATGAATCATATTCAGAAATCATTTATAAGAGAGATACTGAAAGTTACCGTAGATCCACAGGTTATATCTTTTGCCGGCGGATTGCCAAATCCGACCACTTTTCCTGTAGAGGAGATCCAAAAAGCAGCACAAAAGGTTTTAAGTGAGAATGGTAATAATGTTCTTCAATACAGCACAACGGAAGGATATTTACCTTTAAGAGAATATATAGCAAATCGCTATATGAAAAAGGGTATACAGGTAAAGCCTGAAGAAATCCTCATTACGAACGGTTCGCAGCAAGGCATTGATTTATTAGGAAAAATATTCATAAATAGAGGCGATAATATCCTTATAGAGCGCCCCGGTTATTTAGGTGCGATCCAGGCATTTTCAATTTTTGAACCGGAGTTTCATGCAGTCCCTTTGTTGGAGGATGGGATCGATACAGATTATCTTGAAGAAATTTTAGAAGCTTATCGTTGTAAATTATTTTATGCCGTACCCAATTTTCAAAACCCTTCAGGTATTGCATATACTGAACAAAAGAGAAAAAGAGCAGCGGATATTTTAAAGAAGCACCGAACGGTTTTTATAGAAGATGATCCCTATGGTGAACTAAGATTCATGGGAGAAGATGCTCCGTCAATGAGAACATATTTAGATGAACATGCGGTGCTTTTGGGTTCTTTCTCAAAAATTATAGCACCTGGCATGAGAATTGGCTGGATATGTGCAAAAAAGGATATAATGGATAAATTGATTGTTGCAAAACAGGCTTCCGATCTGCATACTAATTATTTTTCACAAAGAGTTGTTTACCGGTATTTAGTTGACAATGATATAGATTTTCATATAGAGAAAATAAGGAAGCTATATAAAGAACAAAGAGATTGCATGGTTCACATGATAGAAAAGTATTTTCCGAAGGAAATAAAATATACAAAGCCGCAGGGAGGTATGTTCTTATGGGTCACACTTCCTGAAGGGTTTTCATCATTAAAATTGTTTGATATTGCTATAAAAGACAATGTAGCGTTTGTACCCGGCGACCCTTTTTATGTAAATGAATATGATACCAATACATTAAGACTTAATTATTCAAACTCAAATGAAAGCACTATCGAAGAAGGTATTAAACGCCTGTCAAAAGCTATACATCAGCTAATCGGTCAGTAAATGATTTTATAATAGAAACAACAATTAATATAGTAGTTTAACAGAAAGGTATAAAATTATGTTTAGAAAATTTCGCGGCGAAATGATGCTGATTCTGACTGCAATCATTTGGGGATCGGCTTTTGTTGCTCAAAGAGCAGGAATAAAGTACTTAGGACCATTTACATTTAACGGTATAAGATCCTTCATCGGTTTTTTAGTATTGATTCCGGTGATTCTGATTATAGATTACCGCAACAGAAAGAAAAATATATCGGAAGGTATACTCCCTCAGGCTGAAATAGACAAAAAGTACGAAAGTAAAAGTCTGGTATTGGGAGGACTTTTATGTGGGATAGTTTTATTTGCAGCGAGTTCACTGCAACAGGTAGCCCTTGTCTATACGACAGCAGGTAAAGCTGGTTTTATTACCGCTCTATATATAGTCATAGTACCGATCCTTGGATTATTTATGTATAAAAAAGTCAGAGCTATATTGTGGCTATCCGTGGCGCTGGCAGTTTTTGGTCTTTATTTACTTTGTATAAAAGAAAGCTTTACAATGGGTAAAGGCGATATACTTGTTATAATTTCCGCGTTTGTTTATGCCATACACATTTTGGTAATAGATCATTTCTCTCAAAAAGTGGATTGTATTAAAATGTCGTGCTTGCAGTTTTTAATTTGCGGTATTTTTTCACTGCCGCTTATGATGGTAATGGAGACTTTTACATGGCAGGATATTCTTCGCAGCAGTATTCCTATATTGTATACCGGTGTTATATCCTGTGGTGTAGCGTATACTCTGCAGATGGTCGGTCAAAAATATACGGAGCCTACAGTTGCTTCCTTGATACTGAGTTTAGAAGCAGTTTTTGCTTTGATTGCAGGAATTCTAATTTTGAACGAACATATATCTCAAAGAGAAATAATCGGCTGTATCATTATGTTTGCAGCCATATTGATTGCACAGCTGCCTTCTAAAGAGGAAATTTCATAAATGAAATTTCCTCAATTAAGAATTAAGGGCAAAAATCCTTCGTATTGAAGGATTATATTTTTTTGTTCAAAAATTATCATTCAAAAAAATCTTAAAATACTATAGAATATAAATATGAATAAGAATAGTATAAAAAAATCAGTGATTGTAAAATTTAA
>JAAYPU010000065.1 GCA_012519645.1 Clostridiales bacterium
CTCTAATTTCAAGGTCTCTATAATGATGCCATCTACTTTTATCTAGATTTATATGTCCAAATATAGCGGCAAATTGTTCCTTAGATGTTTCAGGCTCATCTTTAGAGGTGTTGAATCCATACTCCGATAATGGTTTTGTATGAAAAAGCTTCTCATATTTAAGAAAATTACCGGTATACCAGCCTGCCAAATTCACATTGTTAGTCCAGTCGTCTTCTGTCATCTTTCGATATTTTTCAAAGAAGTCTATATAATTTCCTTCATTATCTTTTAGTGAATCCTCTTCATCGCTATTTAGAAAATATACAAAATGTTCCCATATATTATTCTCAAACACAACAAATGGATTCCTTACTATAATAGCTGTAGTTGCATTGTTATGAATTCCGCTTGTTTTAGGTCGATCTATAAATAAACTTGGCCCTATAACATTTAAATCCTTAGGGTCTCTTTGATTCGGACCAAGGTCTGATACAGGTGCTTCGGTATTATAATTATAGTTTCTTTTTTGATGATATTTATCGTTCAGTGGCATATTTTCATCTTCAACCTTATCATCATACTCATAAAGATACTCTTCCACCCCACTATTATCGGCTATATCCACTGCATAAACAGTCAAAGAATCAGTTCCGTAAACTTCCTGCGATACCGTCTTTGATATAGTAAGACTTTGACTTGCATATACTTCACTTTGATTCTCCAAACCAAAAGCCTTATCGATATTATCTTTCCATTTATAATAAATCTCTTTAACACCGGTTTTATCCCTAACAACTACAGGTACATGAAGTTCTATATCAGTGCCGTCTATAGTAAAGTAATGCTTTCCCATTTCTACCGTGGGGGGAGTCTTATCAGATAAAAACTTTTCTTTTATTTCAAGTTCTTTTACCTCCGACTCATTTTCTAATCTGTCCATAGCTATTATATGAAGTTCACTCTCCAACATAAGTATATCCGATGCATCTTCTATCTTTATATGCAGGTAGTTATTCCCTTCAATTTGGTTAAATTCCTCATAATAAATATTGTCTCCGGCTGAGATTGTACCTGTTTCGAAATATTCTTCCTCCGGAGCACTTTCATCAGAGGATAGGGCATATAAAAAAGTTTTTCCTACATTATTAAATTTAAAATCCTTATATTCAGATTTATCAACCCAAGCAAATTTGCCTTTTTTCCCTGTTACCTTTGAGCCGCTATCCGCAATATCAAAAAGGTAGGTAAATCCATCATCAGTCACAGAAGTTGGAACAATCCCCCCTCCACCAACAACAGGCGGAGTTACATCCAATCTTATCTCCTGGTCAGGTATGGGAATATCATCACCGTTGATAAACAGTAGATAGTTATTACCAGTACTACCATCGCTCTCAGCCTTATCAACAGGATTATCCGATAAATCCGTAACACCTCTATCAAGCATAATCTTTGCAACCTTAACTTTTTCGTCCCCTGTCTGCAAAGATAAATTCGAATTTATCTCACAAGGCCAAAATTCTACCGCTGTTACTGCCGGTCTATTTACGCTATTCTTTACTTCATAAGCTTCTTTAAAATCTAAGACAATGGGAACATCATTATTCACTAAGTTTAATGTTACTTTTATATTATCTTTAGAGTCTCCATGAGTGTCTTTTAAAAATTTCATCTTCTCACTAAAAAACATAGTTACCACAATTTTAGAACCGACCCCGGCATAGGTAGGTACTTTGTTATCTATTAGTTTAAGTTCTATGCCTTCTACTTTCGGGGCTAATCCGTCAAGAAAAGCTTTGTTCACAGGTACAGCTTTATTCCATGTCACAGAATTGCCTGCCAAATCTGTTATAGCCGATTTAGCTCTATTTATATTTTCAATACCTACATTAAGATCCAATCTGTTTGTATGTATTGTATTACCCCTATCATATTTCGCTATAGATACAAGGTCAAAGCGGGCGTCACTAGCAAAGATAGTATCAGGTTGATTCTGTGAAACAGATTTAATATAAACATCCGTATCCTCATCACCTATTTTATCAGGTACTTCAAATTCAAAGTATAAAGTATCTTTGTCCAAAGAGACTAATGTTGCTTCAAGTTTTGTAGCTATTGATTGTTCAAGTGCCCTATCATATAAATCTAAGTTTATTGTATAGGGCTTTGGATCATGGTCGGCGAAGCGCATAGGCTCTGAAAACACTATAGCAACTCTGCCTTTCTTTCCTGATGATATATGATTAAGCGGATTGCCGTTTTCATCACAAATCTTAGCTTCCTTAACTGTAGGGCTTTTTTCATCCACTAACGCAATAATAGTATTCTTTACCTTAGAGCTTCCGCAACCACAGGCATTCCCCCCCAACGTAAAGTTTACATAATCACATTCAGGTAGTTTAAATTCCTCGCTATGAGTGTAAAATACCTCATCTGCATCTGTACCATAATTCATTATACCGCCTAAGAATAAATTGCTACCTTTCGTACGGCCACAAGTTACTTCTATTTGGGCACGATCGTTTCGCATTTCCCCTCTATGGTGGATAAAGTTATTATGGTTATCCGCTGCTAATCTTGCCTCCAAATACATCTTTAACTCTTGATTTGCAATTAATTGTTTTGTATATGGGGAAAGATCCCACTTAAAGTTAGCATACCAGGGTGTTTTCTCATCCTTATCATGCCAATATTGATGAGTATAGCGCAACCGCGACTTGTAATTGCCATAGTTAAGATTGTAACTGCTATTGCAGTTAGCTGTAGCTACTAAATTGCTGCCCCAGTCAGTCTTTAATAATTGATTCTTATATGGGGTGCTATTCCACATATCCCGAGTAATAATAGGCTCAAAAACAGATTTGGGTAACCCTTTAGCAAGCCAATAGTATGGAGCAGGAGCATCATCACCTGCCGCTTCTACCGGCACTGTAATACACGGTAAGATAATGCTTAGGAGCGCTACATTTAATAAAACCGCCGAAATCAGTTTTTTTGTAGATTTTCTCATATACACCGCCTCTTTCATATTTTGTTTTCGTTTTGTTCCGTTCTAGGGGCGAATACTATTCGCCCGACGACTCTGTTCGCCAGACGATTTGTCATTTTTACTATTTTAAATCTTCTTGTTTTTCTCTTTGCTGCGAATGCATAGTACCGTGATAACTGTAGCAGCTGCAAATGCTATGACAGCTACCAGAACATATCCACCTGCATCTTCATGCAGGAGCATAGCACCATACATTCCAAAGGCTTTCCCATGCACATTCCCTACTATAGTGTCAATAATACCTATTAAGGAGCAAAACAATACCAAACACAGGGCGGAAAGGCCGCCAAGCAATCTGGTTTCTCTTTTATACCGCTTTTTTCCGACTCGCAGCTTTACCCGCCTGATTCGTTCTGTTGTATTATGCATTCTAAAAACTCCTTTCTATAAAAATAAGGCTTGTATGAAAAATAAAATGAAATATATAAAAAATCCTTTCATATATATAGGTACAAAAAATCCAAAAACTACGCACCTGAATTTGAAAAAATATTAGATTTTTGTCACAAAAATAGAGCCGCCATATTAGTGACTCTTCTAAAAAAAAATTATTCAGTTTTTATGTATAATGTTTTGATTTGTAAATCCCGTTTATAACTTTTCCTATAATCATTGTAAGAACAGGCAGTGAGTAGGCAATGTACTGTGTTATGCCTCCGTGGGCAATTAAAAGATTATAAATGGCATGAAAAATGATAGCTGCACCTAAAAGTCCAAAAGTACCTGCTATCTTTAGCCAACTATGCTGCCACACATAAACAAGGCCATAACTTGCAATTGCACCACAAACAATATGCATTGCTCCTGTACCGAACCCTCTAACTAATATAAAAGAAAGTTGTGTAGCACCATTTTCTATTAGATAACAAATATTTTCAAATGTGGCAAAGCTAATAGCCACGATTAAAACCGCCATATTAATTTTTTCAGATTTTGGCTCGAAGACTAACAGATAAAAGAGTATAGGCAACAGCTTCATGATTTCTTCCACCACCGGAGCAATCTGCGTTGTGGCATTTATGAAATCTGCGTTATAAAGTTTAGCAAAAAAAGTGTTAACATAAGCAGATAATAAACAAGCTCCCATACCTGCAATACAGAAGAAAAAAGTACCGTAAAACTTTTTCCCCATGAAAAATGTTGCTAATAAAAGAGGTCCGGCTATGCAGACAAAAACATTTTCGATATAGGTCATACTCCCACCGCCTTTTTCGTAGCCGGAAGAAGGGCAAAAATTGAAGCAGTCAACAGAAAATCAATCCAGAAATAAGGATTGGTATAAGTATCGCTTATCCAGAAACAAGAGGATGTCCATAGACAATATTCCAAAATGATAATAAGCAAAACGACTATATGAAAAAACTGCATAACTCCCAGTTTTCCACTTTGCCTTCTAACATAAATTAATCCTCGTGCAGAATGCCACGCAACAGCCATTGTCAAACCACATATCAGCAGATTGAATAATATATCACCATGTAATAAATACAGTATTAATTGCGGAATACAAAATATTGGAACAAACCATACTGCCGGATGTCGAAACTTTCTTTCATCAGGAGTAGATAGAGTGTATCCTAATGTCAATAAAAACATATAGCTGGCAATCCATGCAAGCTCTGATACATAGAAAATTTGAGGTGTGTAACTAAATAAGAGAAAATGAAGAGTCCAATAAAGTGTGCCCAACATAAAAGTACCAAAAAAACAAGTGAGAAGTAAATATGCTTGTACACGACTTTTGTAAAATAAAATTCCTGCACCTATAGTAGCCAGCAATGTGACTAAAAATTGAGAAAAATTATCA
>JAAYPU010000066.1 GCA_012519645.1 Clostridiales bacterium
TCAGTGAAACAGATACTCTACAACATGAGTTTGACGTAGTATCTAATCCGGAATTCCTGCGCGAAGGGCGTGCTATGTATGATTTCCTTCATCCGGATCGTGTTGTTGTAGGTACTGATAATCCCAGACCGATTGAGATAATCAGACGTATATACAGGCCTCTGTATCTAAATGAAGTACCGTTCGTATTTACGGATTTACGAACAGCCGAACTAATAAAATACAGTTCTAACTGTTTCCTGGCTATGAAAGTAGGGTTTATTAATGAAATGGCACGGCTCTGTGATGTTGTAGGAGCTGACGTGCAAATGCTAGCCAACGCAGTTGGTAAAGATGGTCGAATCGGACCCAAGTTCCTGCATCCTGGACCAGGATACGGAGGCTCTTGTTTTCCAAAAGACACTAATGCATTAGTAGCTTATGCAAAAAAGGCAGGAATGCCTTTGGATATTATAGAAGCAACTATCAGAAGCAATGAAAAACAAAAACAATACATTTATGAGAAGATTCTCGAGGTTTTAGGGGGACTGAATGATAAGAAAATCTCTGTTTTGGGCCTGGCATTTAAATCTGAAACTGATGATATGCGGGAGGCAGCATCTATAGCAGTTATTAATAAAATGTTAGAAGCTGGAGCCAGTATAACTGTTTATGACCCACAAGCCATTGGGAATGCAAGGCAGATTTGGAATGATAAGATAACTTATGCAAGTGATGAATATGAAGCAGTTAAGGGTAGTCATGCAGTAGTTATTCTTACCGAATGGAATCAGTTTCGAAATTTAGATTTGAATCGAATAGCTGGATTAATGAAGGATAATAAGTTTTTTGATTTTAGGAACATATATAAACCCTATGAAGTTAAAAGTTGTGGTTTTGAGTATATAGGGATAGGTGTAAATGATTTCTAATAATAGTCTGCTATATTGAAAGAGAGCTGAATCAACCTTGAATAATACATATGCACCGATCATTTTATTTGTATATAAACGCCCTGAACACACTGCTAAAACATTGGCAGCGTTAGGGGAATGTTTTGGTATAGAAGAAAGTGAATTGTTTGTTTTTGCTGATGGGCCAAAAAATTTGCAGGATGAAACTGATGTAACAGAGACCCGCCGAATAGTAAGGGAATTTGATAAGTGTAAAGCAATACATATAATTGAATCTGGAGTAAACAAGGGGCTGGCTAACTCAGTTATTTCAGGTGTTACTGAGGTTATTGAACAATACGGAAGGGCTATTGTTGTCGAGGATGATTTGGTTTTGGCTCCGGATTTTCTTACATATATGAATCAAGCTCTTGATTATTATGAATCAGATCAAAGGATCTGGTCAATAACAGGTTATTCATTTAATATAAACTTCCCCAAAGATTATACGAGTGATATGTATTTATCATATCGTGCGTCGAGTTGGGGATGGGCAACATGGAAGGATCGATGGGACAAGGTGGATTGGGATGTTTTAGACTACCCAGAATTCAAGACTAATAAAAAGCTCCGTAATAAATTTAATCGTGGGGGACGAGATTTATCAAGTATGCTGGATGCTCAAATGCAGGGCAAAATTGATTCCTGGGCTATTCGCTGGTGCTATGCACAATCAAAAAATAATGCGCTGACAGTTTATCCACGTATATCACGGATACAGAATATAGGATTTGATGGATCGGGCTCCCATTGTGGGATAACGTCAAAGTATAACACTATTATTAGTTATGGAACTGAGAGAGTAATATTTGAGCCGTTGGATTTAGATTCACGAATCGATAAAGCCTTTAGGGATCAGTTTGGCACAGCCTATGATTATATGATTATAGGTCTAAAAACTATTATAAAACGATTATTGGGTATATAAATAGCAAGTTTAACTTTCCCGATGGCGAATAAATAAAAATAAAATAGAGGGTATAAAATTATGCTAAATCAATTAAAAAATAAACTTATAATCATTGAAAATCATTTAAAATTACCTCATAAACCGGAGGTAATTTGTAAAAAAGTTAGGCATGGATCAATCTATGCTGGTTATAGTATATGTACTGATAATTTAAATCCTAATTGTATAGTATATTCATTTGGCGTAGGAGAAGATATATCTTTTGATTTATCTATAATAGAAAGCTATGGTGTTCATGTTTACGCTTTTGATCCAACACCTAAGTCTATAGCATGGATTAGAAACCAAATACTACCAGAAAATTATCATTTCCTACCATATGGAATTGCTGATTATGACGGATATGCGAATTTTAATCCTCCAGCAAACCCATTACATGTTTCTCATACGATGTTGGATAGACCAAGTACTGCTGATAAAGCGATTAAAGTTGAAGTCCATACTCTTTCTACTATAAAAAAGATGTTAGGACATAGCAACATTGATGTGGCCAAAATGGATATTGAAGGAGCTGAATACGCTGTATTAGAGAATATATTGGAATCGGATATTAATGTCAATCAATATCTTATTGAATTTCATCATAGATTTGAGAATGTAGGTGTTAGAGCTACCCAAAAAGCCATTAAATTGTTAAGAAATAAGGGGTATAAGATATTTGATGTTTCACCCACTTTTGAAGAATATTCATTTATTAAAGTTTGATATCACTACCCTATGTAAACACCACGATTAATAATTAGAAAAATAAAACCCAGAATATAGTATTGTCCGAAGGAATTGATAAATATGAAACCATTACTTATTAACACATCTGACATTGCAGGCGGCGCAGCACGAGCAGCTTATCGTTTACATACAGGTTTACGGAACATAGGTATTGATTCTACTATGCTTGTTCAAAGTAAAAGTAGTGATGATTCATGGGTAATAGGACCAAATACCAAAAAAGAGA
>JAAYPU010000067.1 GCA_012519645.1 Clostridiales bacterium
TAAATATCATATTGAGGACAATAAAGTTATTCGAAACGGTTGTTTTTGCGAATCCATCTTCCTTTAGTTTCATCAAAAAGGCATTGACATTATAAGGCTCGATGCTTCCAATCCGACTGTCACCAAAATACTGCAACACCCTCTTAAAAGCCGGATCGTATGATCTCTTTGTCCCGGAACTGATATTTTTCTTTTTTATTTCGTACCACTCGTTTGCGACTTCGGAAAATAAGCGGCCCTTTTTTATGGAATTTGAAAAGTTCATCAGCTTTTCATCCATTTCCTTTTCAGTCCGGGCACTAAAGTAATATTTCTTTCCGTTTATCGTCCGCTGGGTTTCATATAAACCACTCGGCCTTCGGTAGTATCTTCGCTTTGCCATTTCACCTTATTTTTATTAAACTCTCCAGGTCTTTCCACAATTTTGACAAACAGCCTCGGAATATGTCGTGCTGATAACTTTTCTTTTACCACCAAATAGAGCAATTAAGAGTCGTGGAAGAGTAAGGAATATCCAAAGAATCGGCTCAAGCCACCATCCAATGAAGATCCAATACCAGACGCTTTTTCTCTTTTTTACCGTTTTACTTTCTGTAATTGTTTGGATAGTTACTCTATCACTCCCACATTTTGGACAAACCATAACGTTTCCTTTCTCCGCTTTAGGTTTTACATAGGATTTTAAGATTAAATGAGCAACAATATCAGTCGAAGAATATATAAGCCTACCATTCATTGGCTCTACATAATCACCACCTGAAATCTGAATACTTTTTTCTGCAAAAGGATTCTGTTGTAAAATTTGTGTTACGGTGTCTATATCAGAATCACAAATGTAACCAATTTTACCATATTGACCTATAATAATTTTTAAGGCGTTTGGATTGTATCGATTTTCAGGCTCCGGGATAATATGCACATCGCTTATTTCAATGAGCGCATGCTTATATGTTCGCTTTCCTCGTTCTAATAGATTATCTTCAGTCATCCCGTAATATGGGATTTCATTCGTATATTTTTCTGCAATTATCTTCGGAAAAGCTTCACTTTTATTGTGCCAGGCAATAAAAAACTTCTCATAGATTGGCTAGGTTTGTGAAGCTACATTTTGTAAATCAAATTCACCCTGCATTTCATTCCCTCGCTAATTAACCTTCCGTCTTAATTCTCTTATCACGCCACAAATCACAACAGGCAACTCTCTAACCTCTTGTCTTGAATAAGTAACAGGGGGATACGAAGTGTTATAAGGTATCAAGGATATACTGCCATCATCGCCTAGCTTCACGTTTTTTAATGTTGCGTCAAAGCCGTTTGTATAGACAACGCAATCTTGTCCGCTATTACAATAAGATTGAATTTCAACGATAACAGTATCGCCGTCAAGATATTTCGGGTACATACTATCGCCTTTTACTCTTAATCCGAAATATCTGCTTCCATCTGCTGTCCAACTTTCAGGGATTTCTTCCCAGTCGATTTCATCTTCAATAGCTTCAATCGGTATCCCTGCCGGAACATACCCTAACACAGGGATTCTAACACCCTTTTTTGAGGGTGTTTTTTCTTTACCCAAAATATAGTCAGTAGTCACTCCAAACACCTCTGCAATCTTAATAATCATCTCATTATCCGGCTGACTACTCCCTATCTCCCACATAGAAATTGTGGAACGCGACACACCTAACTTTTCAGCAAGTTTTTGCTGGCTATACCCTTTTTCCTTCCTTATTGTTACAAGATTAACCATAATATCACCTCGCAACAACATTATATAGTCAATTAAATTGGCATTCAATATAAAACACAAATTATTTTGCCAAACTTATTGACAAGATTCTTGTCGGGTGCTATTATTATGACAATGTTCTTGGCAACGGAGGAGATTTTTTGAAATTTAAAGAAGCAAGAATATCAAAAGGGTTGACACAAGAGGAGCTTGCTTCTGCTCTCGGAATTAGTAGGACAACTGTCTCAATGTGGGAAGTCGGGAGTGCTCTTCCTCGTGCTGATAGGCTTCCTGACATCGCTAATCTGCTTGGATGCACAATCGATGAGCTTATTGGAAACAAACCCAGCAACGGGAATGCTAAATAAAACATAACAAAAAAGCTGTCCGATAGTACGGACAGCGGAAAGTGAGAAGTAAAAAACAGCAGTTATTTTAATAGCGAAATGGTAGAAACGATGAGCGCGGCTAATGCAATAACAATACTTATAATCCAACGCCTACGGTCTTTTCTTGCTTGTTCAATCATTGCGATTGTAAGTGGTAAAACATAAAAAGCTGTTGCAACCATCCCTCTATCATCCCACTGCTTTACTTGTATCAGATTGTTTTTCTCAAGAGTGTATGTAATCTTAGACGCTTCTTCTTTTGAGCCAAGATACTCAACAGCTGCATCAAATGTGAACTCGTTGTCTTTCGTTAACACTTTCTTAAAGAATTTGTAAGTCGATTTATCCAGCATCACAACACCTCATTTTTCTAAATAATACCACAGTTGATTTTCACTGGGAAATTTCAATTCTTATTTTACTCCTATTATTTATAGCTGCAGTAATAGTAAGCCCAAGCGACAGGACAAATCCAGCTACAGCTACAACATCTGTCCAGTTCAACTGAAGCCAATAAAGTATTTTATTCACCAATCATCAACTCCTTTCATAAGGAGATTTTATCAGAAATTTAAACGGACACATATGACCTAAAGCAGAAAGGAAAAACAATGAACCAAGTTAATTATGGAGTAATGCTTTACGCACAAGAAATCGCTAGGAGTTGGAAAAAGATTTACAGCTTCTTTCTAATCGATGAGAACCTTGAGAAGTTTAAAAAATGGCATCTGGAGAAATATGGAAGAGAAGCTGATGTGTCCAATTTCCCCGTATAAAAAATGCTGTGCAGAGAAACATCAGGAAAGGGCAAAAATGGCAAAACTAAACGGTTCAGAACAAGAAATCCTTGCTGACTTCGTGGAGCGGGTTGAGGCAAAGCGGAAGTGGCACGGTCACAAGGCTTCAGATTTTGCTTCGCAGTTAGGGATAACTGCAGCAACTTGGCTTGTAAAGCGAAAGAGACCCGAAACCATCACAGCTTTGGAGATTGTAAGGATTTATAAACTCTACGGATTAACTATCAATTTTTAGGAGGGGAAGTATGTCAAGAGAATCGCCAACTTTCCGCGCAACACTTATGCGAAACAGAGAACGAGCCGAAGAGCTTGGAATCACTGCCGGCGAGTTAAATATGACTCAGGCAGCGCGGATTATTGGCCGTCATGTTCAAACGGTCCGGAGATCCATTAGGGAACGAGGAAACCCTTATGGATTCGTTAATGGAAAAACCACAATCGAGAAGATTTCCAGAGCTCAATCGTGGGAACCCTAGAGGTAGATCACGGAATTGATAGTAGGAATTTTTTTAATAGCAGTTTGTCTAATTTTAATGACCGTAGAAATGTTGATTAAAGATATCGAGACAAAAATAAAAATTATAAAAATAGCAATTTTAATTGGATTCGCAGCGTTATTTGTATTAATGAAAGTGAGGTAATTAATGAAA
>JAAYPU010000068.1 GCA_012519645.1 Clostridiales bacterium
ATTCCATTCATTACCACAATGCTTACAGCGTACCAAAACCTTTTTATGTCGACTTTTATACTTTCCGATAACTTCAATATTAGGATTTATGTCGCTCATTTGCTTAACAAATTCGGCCTGTGTTTTTCGAATTCCTAGATGAGCCTTCTCAGTTCCACATTTTCTGCAGCCATACCCAGATAATAATTGTGCTGGTATAGCATTCCACTCATTATTGCACTTACGACAACGTACATGCATTCGTGTATTGACATTTATAAAATAATCTATAGCCTCTACGTCTGGGTTAATCTGATAAAGCTTCTTGACAAAATCTTCGTGCGTCTGAGCTCTTGAAGCAGATGTTGCTGCTATTTCTATCTTTTTCCATTCATCATCTGTTATATGAACATCGACGTTCATAGCATGAAGTAGCTCAATCGTCAGTTTCTTCAATTCTGAATGGTTTCCAGAGTTCAAATCGATATTAAACAACATGCAATCATTTTGAAACGGCGATACTGTCCCGTTAGGGCATTGATCATATATTGTTATCAAACGCATTCCTACGCTCTGACATTTTTCTCGTTTTTTTGCATCACGACTGTGACTTCGGCTATGAAGGAACCAGTTTCCAGGTTCTACCGCAAATTTATAAGCAGGAACAACTATATCCAATTCCATCCCTATTGTTTCTTTATCTCGTGACAGAACAGCATCATCACCTAAAACATATCTAAATGCTCTTAAGATAAATTGTTCCATAAAACTAGTTCCTGACTTTGCACATCTTGGGCATCCATGACCAAATAATAATGAATTAGGAACTGCAGACCATTCTGTTTTACAAATATTGCACCGAACAGCAATTTTTGTTTTATTATTTACGTATTCACCTATAACTGTAATAGTTGGAGTTATTTTTCTTAATTCCTCTATAAATTGCTGCTTTGTCTTTCTAGCTGTTCGACCTTTATTATTTGCCCCCTTTACTGCAGAACAATGTGGACACCCTTTACCCTGCAACAATGAATAGGCCTTAGGCGACCAACTCATCCCGCATTTTTTACATCTGACATCAATTCGATCTACTACTTTTGTGAATAATGACAAAACCTCGATATTAGGATTTATTTCTCCCAGGGCACTAATAAAACTATCCTGGGTATATCTTTTTGACATCTATTTTTCAGCTCCCTCTTCATCATTAACAAATTCACAGACGTCCTCTATACTACAAGTACTCTACAGATTTTCTCTAAAATCTGCGTACTAACATGTTCATTTTTCCCTAGTTTAGCCAACGCATTTGTAGTGATTCCTGATTGAATTCTGAGATCCTTTTTCATCATTTCTTTATCAATCAGTAATTTCCATAATTTGTTATAACGAATTGCCATAACTTTTACCTTTCCTATTTGCTTTCAAACCTCAAATTTAAAGCATTTCACCACAAATATAATTATAACTGAGCGGTCAGTTTTCAGCAATCTAAAATTGAATATTTTAATCCGAGTAAAATTCTTCAATAACAGCATCTCTTTTGCCTTGGATGAGCCCATAGAGCCAGCAATCTTTACCGGATTATCCTTTAATGATTAAAAAGAGCTGACAGCTGCGCAGAAATTGATCTGAGAGAAGTAGGAACTTTCGCTCATACTCCAGTGCCTCACGTTTTGTCTTAAATCCTCTTTTATGGAGGACTTTTGTTTTATTTTGCCAATTGGTGTACCTGGAGTAAATCGTCCAGGTACCCATAGCCTCATCTTTACTTACTGACATAGTTTTCCTCCCTTCATTTTCTCATGCATGCTTCTTCGTAGTAAAAGCGATTGATCTTACCTGCCATTGTAAGAAGTTTGGGATTCTCAGCTTTCATCTGATCTGAAAGTTGTTTGATAATGGCATAGCCTTTACTTTTGGATACTCCCCAGTCAGCACACACTTCATCAACTCCTACATACATTGGTTTTGTATTTGTGATTTCCATAAGTAAAATCTCCTTTCCGATTCCATTTAGCTTAATATTGATATCGTTACCGAATAACAATCCTGAACACGCATATATTCCATCACCTCCTTAAACTTGCTTAAATCAGCGCATAAAAAATAGGCATAAAAAATGCGTGGGAAGAAAAACAATTCTTCTCACGCATCTTAAATGCCTTTACTTTTTCTATCTTAATATTATCACTATTCTTTTCTCAAGTATATATCCAATGTCGGACGAGACAAAACAGGTCAAAATGAGACAAAATAAGACAGGATATTAAAATGCTAATTATTGCAACCATTTTGCAACCAGACAATTCAAGAATCCCGTATTTATGCCCGTTTCCAGCGATAATACATTATTCCCACTCAACTGTTGCAGGTGGTTTACTTGTAATATCGTAAACGATGCGG
>JAAYPU010000069.1 GCA_012519645.1 Clostridiales bacterium
ATATTTATAATTATGAATAATTATCCGCATAAACTTATACATGTAAATTTAAATAATCCATAAAATAAATATAAATATATTTAAAAGGAGTTGGTATCATGACTCAAAAACGCCTTGCAGTTCCTGAAGCCCGTACTGCTTTAAATCAATATAAAGCAGAAATAGCCGAGGAATTAGGTATTGATAAGGAAAAATTGATAGATGAAGGCTATCTGGCTTCATATCACACTGGACAAATAACTAGAAAACTGGTAGAAATAGCAGAGAAAGAATTAGTAAATAAACAAAAGAATTCATTGCAATAAAATAACAGCCGCTTATGTGGCTGTTATTTTATGCTTAGAATGCTATTTCCGTTTTCTGAATGCAATACCCAATCCTGCTGATAATATGGATAAGCCATATAATAATTCTATGCCTACTCCTCCGGTCTGGGGAAGTGCCGGTGCACTGAATGGTATAGGTATATCCAATATTATATTGCTGTCTTGTGATCGCTGCTCTTCAGGCGGAATTGGCGGTTCTGGTGGTTCTGGTGGTTCTGGTGGTTCTGGATCTGGTGGATCAGGATCTGGATCGTCTCCCCCGCCTCTGTTTGATACCTTTACAGTAGCTGTATCTGAATCTTCAACAATAAGCTCGCCTTTATAAATAACGGCTGTTGCTGTTGCTGTATTCACATAAGTCCCAGCAGTTGTCATCTTAATAGCGCTCTCCGTAGAATATGTCTTATTCGGCTCTAATGAAGCAATTACAGCATCTATATCGAGCTTTTCGTCAATAAGGCGAATTTCTTGTATCGTACGATTCCCTGTATTAGTGACTTTAATTGTAAATTTGACAGTATCATCTACATAAACTGATGCTTTATCAACGGTTTTTTCTACATCTATGCCATAGCTGGGTTCATTTTCATCTACAACATTTACTATCCAGGCATCTCTTGCTGAAAGATACACTTTGTTTTCTTTCGCTTTATATGTCTTGTAAGCGCTGGGCATCGCGTTACCATAGTCATAATACCATCCTATTGCAGACGCTGTATTTACATAGTTTCCGACAATTCCAGGCATAGTAACATTTATTGCCATAGTTGAAACGTTTAGAGGGTCAAGATAAGGAATATTTCCAAGTGAGTATGTATTCCCTTCGGAATCCGTATCTGTCACCTCAACATCATATAATGTCACGCTCCCTGCATTTCCAACTTGGATATTAAATGCAACAACTTCGTCTGTAAATGCTGTATAAACTCCTGATTTAGTCACTATGAGAGGATTTATTAAGGATACAGTCTCTACATCTGTAGCTGTAATCTCATTATCAAATGCAGATGCCGTTACCACATTGGTAAAGGTTGGCATGTCGTCAGCATTCATAGTCATAGAATAGTAGATGGTCCATGGCTCATCTACAGCAAGATATCCAATATTACCATTCATAAAAGGAAATCTTGAATCCTCGAAGTAAACATGCTCTAAATCCACATCACCGGTATTCTCTATTACAACTACAAAGTCAACAACTTCTCCGACAAAAGCAACATTTTTACTTGCTTCTTTTGTAATAGATAATGCTGCTTCAGGGTCTTCAATTTGTTTAGAGATTACTTCAACAGTCCAATCATCAAAATCGGATACTTGAGATTTCGTATTTGATAAACGTCCAATTGCGTAAGCAATATTTACGTAATCTCCTGCAGTTTCAGGCATGGCGATACTAATTGACATATTGGTGGTCGTCTTCGCTTCAAGATAATCTATTTCTCCTATCTCATAAGTATCTCCTTTCGAATCTGAATCTGTAACCAAAATATCACTTAATGCGACATTTCCGATGTTCCCGATTTCAATATCAAATGATACGACATCTCCTTCATAGGCGGTATACACTCCTGATTTTGTCACTACAAGTGGATTGTTCACTGTTACAATAGCCTGGTCCGTAGCAATAACCTTTTGATCGTTATACCAAGCAAATGCAAGCACATCATTAGTGAACTCAGGCATTTCTTCACCAAACATTATAGCTTCATAGGTTATGGTATGGGATTCTCCTTCGTCAAGCCCACCAAGGAATCCGTTTAAATAAGGATGTTTTGAGTCTTCAAAATATACATCTTCAAAATCAACATCCCCCGTATTTTCGATCACTACAGTAAAAATGACTCTGTCACCGGCAAAAACACTATTTTTATTTACTTCTTTTGTGACCGTAAGCTCCGGCTTCGTTTCCGGTCCGGTTTCCTGTACGTAGACTATACAATTTGCTGTGGCTGAGGCTTTTAATTCCCAAGGGAACAAATCAGTGCAAACAAATTGCTTATAATATCCATTAACCTCCACCGTGTTTACAAAAGCTCCCGGCGTTGTCATTGTCATTGACTCGGAGAAGGAAATGGATTCTCCGCTTAGAAGCTGCCAGGGATCTTGACAAGATGCCTGCCTGGTTTCGTAAAGACCTAATTTTTCATCAATAACTTCTAATTTTCTAAAATCTTTTGTCCCTACATTTGTAACCGTTATTGTATAGGTCACTTCATCTCCAACCGAAGGATTAGTATTACTTGCAACCTTGGTAACCACTAAAGCAAATTCAATTCCCGAACCTGTACGAATCTCATCATCATTACCAAAACTTTGCATTAAATTCCCATTGGATTGTTCATAGGCTTCACCTGCATATGTAAATCCGCTATACATAGACAGGATAAGCATGAGCATCATTACAAAACTAATAGCTTTTAAATATCTGTTCATTTTTCACCACCTTTCTTTTGCCTTCTAAAGGTGGCCAGGCTGCCTTACACAAAAGTGGTTAGGCCCTGTAGCTTTGCGTCCCTGCCTTTCGACAAGTTTGCTTTTTTCTTATAAAGGACTTCTTTTTTTCAATCAGAAAACCAAATAAAAAATATTATTTTACACCTCCCTTATATAAATAATAATTTGAGCACCTGATTATACCTGTCTTGTGCAATATTGGTATATTGCTTATTGTGCATCTATTCGGTATTTTCATTCTTGGATATTATACTTTTAGTAAAATAAAAAGACTGCAGAAATTTGAATGAGAGAATTGATAACTATTTGATATCTGCCGTCTAAAGAATAAAAATCATGAAAAGAAAGACACTAATAACAGCAAAAAAAATAAAAAAGCAAAAAAACAAATGTTTTTTTGCTATAATTATTCATATAATTATGGAATTTCATTTTCTATAATATTTTATATTATATTTTATATAATATTTTCTATATTTGTTATAATAATTTTTTCTAAGTCATACGATCCAATATTCTGATAGCTCTTAATATTATTCACTTCATCATATATTTTTTGGAAAGTCTGAATAGTTTCGGCTGCCAACTGCATGTCACCAGAACCTTCCTGAAATAAGTCTTTAAGCTTTAACATCCATGCATCATTGATTTTAGCGGATTCTGTATGTGCTTCATATAAATAATTTATTATGTTCTGAATGCTTGTTTGAACGGATGTATTTTCCACATAAACTATCCTTTTCAGAACAAACGCATCTACAGCATAGGTGAGCAGCTTTTCTTTAATTACCGCCGCTTTATCATAATCTGCTGCAGGCGTTGTGACGACTTTATAACCATTGTCATTTAAAATATATGCATATATACCGTTTCCTTTGAGTTCATTAACTAAAGCATTGGCATTTTCTTCAGATGAAAAATTTCCAAGCTGTATATGGTAAACGTAAAAATCTTTCAGTTTTGTTTCAGAATTTTGTTTCGAGTCCTGTACTTGTGTTTGAGTCGATTGGATATTTGATTGCTGTGTGACAGTACCTGTACCATTATTTTTAATGTCAACATTTTTTGTATTGTTATGTATAAAAACAGGATATACGATATACCTTGTCCCAAAATAACCCAATATAACTGCACAAAATATTATAATTAATAGCATTGCCAATAGCGGTTTAAGCGACTCACTTCTTTTTAATCTATATCTTTTCATAAGATCACCCCCGATATTTAATTGTATTATCGAGAGTATCCAAATTATGATTAAAATAGCTTATATCTTAAAATTTTTATAACTAATATTTATGTGGATATTTTTTCTGTTGAAAAAAATCTCCCTAAATTCTTAATTCATAATTCATAATTTGAAGGAATTTCAAAAATTGAAATTCCTTCAAACCTATCTTACCCTTCTTGCAGTCACAAAACGACTATTGTAAAAATCATCAATCATCGATGATATTCTCACATACTTGCCGGAATTACTTGAAGAAGCGTGGATAAATTCATTATTTCCTATATATATCCCCACATTAGTAATATAATTATTCATTTTGCCGCTGGTATCAAAGAATACCAAATCCCCTACCTGAAGCTGGTCTCTGCTGACTGCTTGTCCAAGCTTAGCCTGATCTCTGGATACTCTCGGCAAATCGACACCTAATTTGTTAAAGACATATTTTGTATATCCGGAACAATCAAAGCTATTAGGTCCGTTTGCACCCCATCGATAAGGTTTTCCTAAATATGACTTGGCTATAGAAACAACATCCTTTTCTTTTGCTAAGCTTTGAATTTGAGGCGGCGATAAAATGTCCACCTTATCTAACCATTCAGTTGTTCCATCAGTATATTTAACATTATACTGTCCATCAGCAAAGTCCAATATTTCAACATTCTTGCTTTCTTTGACTGCAGCAGCTACCTTATTCCTGTCGACATCTCCTCTGCTTATTACTATATCGCCGTCTGCTTTTTCTACTCTACCTTCTTTTATTTGGTCTGATACCTCGATATACGGAGAAAATACCCATCCTTCAACTATATTATTTTTTATGTAATACCATTCTCCATCCGTTCTTATTATAAATACCTTTTCTAATCTGTCCAGCTTCCCTGCAAGCTCAAAATCCAATCCCGGTCCTTTTCTTACATTTAATACTGACGCTGTAATATTTCCATATGAAAGAAGTTTATCATTTATATCTTTAACAAATATATCTTTTTTCTGCACCCATCCGGAGAATGTACCACTGTTTACCAGCACCCAATCTCCATAAACATCTTCCACAGGAATGATTGTATTCTTAGCTAGTGTCCCTGTAACAATTCCATCCTCTCTTGCATAAAACCTTGTCTCCACATTATCCCGAATGATTACTCCATGCAATGCTTCGTCAGCAAATACCATTCCTCCTGACATAAGCGTGAAAGAAACTATTGTAGTAAATAAAAGCCGCTTAATTTTGATTTTAATTCTCTTTCTTCTCATTTCTGCCTCCTTTAAAATAATGCTGCTTATTCATTTTTAACTTAGAATTTTATGCAAACAAAAATTCAGGATAAATATCGAAAAAATAATAAAAAAAGAATTACCTCAAAGGTAACTCTTTAATAGATATATTCAACAAATTTCTACAAAATCCTTTTTTAAGTTTTTAAAAAAAATTAGTAATTATAGGTAATAAAGGTATATTTTAATCCATTATATCTTTCTCTTCAATATTGACTAGCTTTATTCCAATCGACTCTTTGACCTTTTTCTCCATTTCAAGGAGGATTTGTGGATTTTCGGAAAGATATTGTTTAACATTTTCTCTTCCCTGCCCAATTCTGGTACCATCATAGCTATACCATGCTCCTGCTTTATCTACAACCTTTGCTTGAACGGCACAATCTAAAACATCACCTTCTATTGAAATCCCTGTACCGTACATGATATCAAATTCACATTGTTTAAAAGGAGGAGCAACTTTATTTTTCACTACCTTGACGCGTGTTCTGCTTCCTAAGACTTCTTCACCTGATTTGACACTTTCTACTCGTCTGACATCTAATCTTACGGATGCATAGAATTTTAATGCACGACCACCGGTGGTAGTTTCAGGATTACCAAACATTATACCAACTTTTTCCCTTAACTGATTAATGAAAATCACGGAAGTATGTGATTTATTAATGGCACCAGCCAGCTTTCGAAGCGCTTGGGACATTAGTCTCGCTTGCAGCCCGACATGACTGTCACCCATTTCGCCCTGTATTTCTGCTCTTGGAACCAATGCGGCAACCGAATCGATAACAATTACATCTATGGCGCCACTGCGTACCAACATCTCACATATTTCCAATGCTTGTTCACCGGTATCCGGTTGGGATACCAAAAGCTCGTCAACATCTACCCCAAGCTTTGAAGCATATACAGGATCAAGAGCATGCTCAGCATCAATGAATGCTGCCTTACCTCCGGATTTCTGAGCTTCAGCAATAACATGCAATGCAATCGTCGTCTTCCCGGAAGATTCCGGCCCAAAAATTTCGGTAATACGCCCTTTGGGTATACCTCCAATACCAATAGCTATATCTAAGCTTAAGCAGCCTGTGGAAATAGCTTCTACATTTAGCTTGGCCTCCTCACTGCCTAACTTCATAATAGACCCTTTTCCAAACTGTTTTTGTATCTGAAGCATAGCTGCTTCCAAAGCTTTATTTTTTTCTTCATTAGTAATTGCCATTATATTTACACCACCCTTTATATTCAAGAACATATGTTCTTTGTATTAATATTATAACATTTTATACATCCCGTCAAGCGTAAAAATTATCTACAATATATTAACATATTTTACATATTTTGCAATATATATTAGTGGTTAGTGATTAGGGATTAGGGCTATAACAACTGACAACTGAAAACTGTCGACTGATAGTTTCGGTTAGAATTTGACAATGTCAAATTCTTTCATTAACTGTTATCTATTATTTATTATCTTTTATCTATTCCCGACACCTGAGACCTGAGACCCGAAACCTTTTTCATTTAACGCTTGATTGATATGGTTCAGCATCAGCAGTACCGAATAGTTTCTGATAGATTCCCTGTCAGGTCTTTTTAATCTATATTCATAACAATTGATTTCACTGTCAAACATCATGGCTATATATACCAATCCTACAGGCTTTTCTTCAGTACCGCCGCCCGGACCTGCTATGCCGGTAACAGCCAGGCATATGCGGCTGCCTGTTTTTTCCTTCACACCTTGTACCATTTCCAAGGCTGTTTCTCTGCTGACAGCACCATAGGTTTCTATTGTACTCTTTTTAACATTTAATTCTTTAATTTTTGATTCATTGCTGTAAGTTATAAAGCTTCTGTCAAATACTGATGAAATACCCGGTATATCTGTAAGCTTGGATGTAAAAAGACCGCCTGTGCAGGATTCTGCCAAAGAAATACTAAGATTATGCTTAATTAATTTTTTTGCCACAGCCTCTATAAAATCTTCATCATCATAGCTGTATACATATTCACCCACTCTTTGTGAGACTTCTTTTATCATCTGCAGGACGCTTTTTTCTGCTTCAATGAGAGTCCTTCTTTTTGACGTAATTCGTAAGCTGACCTCGCCTTCTTTAGCATAGGTTGCTAAGGTCGGGTCTGTCTGACCTGATATTAAATCAAACAGCTTTGTTTCTAACAAGGATTCTCCTATACCAAAAAAATGCAGAACCTTCGAATAAATAGTATATTCAGATTTCTTCTGCAAATAAGGTTGTACATAATTTTCAAACATTGTCTTCATTTCTTTTGGCGGTCCGGGTAAGCAAATGATTATTTTATCATTCTTTTCTAAACCAAAGCCGGGTGCCGTTCCAATATCATTATTAAATATGACCGCTCCTTCGGGCATATAAACTTGCTTAATGTTATTTTCCGTCATTTCTCTGTTAATTTTTTCAAAATAGTTTTCTAATCTTTCGAAAGACGGTTCATGCAATATCAGGTTGCGGTCAAAAACTTCAGCAACGATTTCCTTTGTCAGATCATCTTGTGTCGGTCCTAATCCACCGGTTGTTATAACAATATCTGTTTTCTTAAGGGCAAATTCCAAAATATCCTTGAGTCTCTTTGAGTTATCCCCGACGGTATAATGATACATTACATTCAATCCGAGCATATTCAGCTTCTGAGAAAGGTAGACAGTATTCATATTGATGATTTGACCGAAAAGCAATTCGGTTCCGACGCTTAAAAATGCACAATCCATTATTGCTCGTCTCCCTTATCCATAAAAAAAATTCTATTTTTTACTATATAATCTATTCCCGATATTATAGTCAAAATAACTGCCGCCCATAGTGCTATATCGGAAAAAGGAATGTTTAATAGCTCAAAAGGATAATTTCTGATAAGGATACTGATGACCGCTATCATTTGAAGTACAGTTTTAGCCTTCCCCCATTTACTGGCTGCAATAACTTTACCTTCTGCTGCAGCCACAGCTCTCAATATACTTATTGTAAATTCACGAGATAAAATGATGATAACCATCCATGAAGGTATGTCCCCTAATTCTACCAGACAAACCAAAGCAGAAGTAACCAATAATTTATCAGCCAGAGGGTCCATAAGCTTTCCGAAATTTGATATCATGTTGTATTTGCGGGCAATATACCCATCTAAAAAGTCTGTGACAGATGCTAAAACAAAAATTCCAGCCGCAGCATAATAATACTTTAATAACAAAACCACAACAAAAACTGGAATCATAACAATGCGGGCAATTGTAAGCTTATTTGGCAGATTCATTTATATCCTCTCCAATCAAATCATATTCCATGGCATCTGTAATTTTGACCTTTACAAAGGTTCCTTTTTTTAAAGCACTTGCTGAAGTAAACAATACTGAATTGTCTATTTCCGGAGCATCATACTGAGTTCTTCCGATATAGACATTTTCGTCATCCGTTTTTTCTTCTGTTAATACAGTCAGTACTTTTCCTATTTGGGCGCGATTTTTTTTCAAAGCAATCTCTTGCTGCAATTTCATTAAAATATCTTTTCTCTCTTTTTTTACAATATCATCTATTTGATTTTCCATTTCAGCCGCAGGTGTTCCTTCCTCAGGAGAATACTCAAAAACACCTAACCTGTCAAATTCCATTTCCTCAACAAAAAACTTCAATTCTTCAAAATCCTCTTCTGTCTCACCCGGAAGTCCTACAATAAGGGTGGTTCGGATGCTGATATCCGGAATTTGACTTCTCAATTTGTTGATTACATTTATTATCTCATCTTTTGTAACTCTTCTGTTCATCGCTTCAAGTATGTGATTGCTGCAATGCTGAATAGGCAGATCTATATACTTGCAAATATTCTCCTTTTGTGCCATGACCTGAATCAATTCATCTGTAATTAATTGAGGATAGCAGTACATGAGCCGTATCCATTTTATCCCTTCTATTTGGGATAATTCATTTGCCAATTCATGAATTCTGTATTTGCCATATAAGTCTATACCATAATTAGTTACATCCTGTGCAACCAGAATAATTTCCGCACATCCCTCTGCAGACAATTTTTGTGCTTCATTAATAATGCTTTCAAAAGGTCTGCTTCGATAAGGACCACGAATATATGGTATGCTGCAATATGAACAATAATTATCGCAGCCTTCTGATATCTTTACATAAGCAGTTTGCTTTGCAGTTGATAACACCCTGTCTCCCATCTCCACATATTTTTCTGAAGACGGACTTAAATATAGTGCTCTTTGACTGTCCTTCACCTGCGTTTTCTTAATGATATCAGAAATATTTTCATAATCATTAACACCCATAATAACGTCTGCTTCAGGCATTTCGGCAAAAAGCTCTTCACCATAGCGTTCGCTTAAGCATCCCGTAACTATAAGAGTTTTACATCTTGATTTTTTATATTCCGCAAGCTCCAATACTCTGTCTATGGACTCCTGCTTTGCATCATTGATAAATCCGCAGGTATTAACTAAAATGATATCTGCTTCGTCAGGTACCTTTACTATTTCATTATCATCCTTTATAAGTCTCCCGGAAATTTCTTCAGAATCCACTACATTCTTAGGACAGCCTAAGGTTTCTATATATATTTTCATAAAATTTGCTCCTTTTTTATTTGTGCTGATCTGCTTTTTTATAAATCGTTCATTTCCTCTAATTCTTCCTTGGATATAAGTACACGTCTTGGCCTGCTTCCATCAAAATGTCCTACTATACCTCTTTCTTCCATCTGATCTATAAGTCTGGCCGCCCTGTTATATCCTATGCGAAATCTTCTTTGAAGCATGGACACAGATGCCTGATCTGCCGATACAACTAATTCGATGGCATCCTTTAAAAGCTCGTCCGAATCTGAGGTACTTAAATTTATTTTTCCTGATTCTATGGTATCCATAATCTCTTCAGAATAGCCGGCGGAATTAGATTGTATCTGATCCTTAACGAACTTGACTACTTTTTCCACTTCATTATACGTTACTAATGAACCCTGAATACGTATGGGCTTAGATATACCTGAAGGGTGGAAAAGCATATCCCCTCTTCCTAATAATTTTTCAGCGCCGCCCATATCCAATATGGTCCTGGAATCAGCCATAGAAGATACTGCAAAAGCTATCCTTGATGGTATATTTGCCTTTATTACACCTGTTATTACATCAACCGAAGGTCTTTGGGTAGCAACAATAAGATGCATCCCTGCAGCGCGCGCCATCTGTGCTAACCTACAAATCGCTTCTTCTACTTGAGACGGCGCAGCCATCATTAAATCAGCCAGCTCATCTATAATGACTACTATTTTAGGCATTTGCTCC
>JAAYPU010000070.1 GCA_012519645.1 Clostridiales bacterium
AATTGATAGTTAAAACTCCACGATGTTATGGAACAAGTTAACCATTAAAAGACTCCACGATGTCATGGCACATAACAATTAGTGATTAGGGTTTTGTCCGAAGTCCGGAGCAGGTCTCAGGAAACTAATAACTAATAGTCGAGGAAGATTTTGTGTTTTTCATAACACAAAATCTTTTTTTATTACACTGCTTCGCAGGAGCATATTCACAATGTTCCGAAGGAACATATTTCCCAAACCACTAATCACTAACCACTAACCACTGCCTTAGAAATAATGTGTTCTATGAATGTTTGTGCTGCTATGGACAGAGGCAAATCATTTCGATAGACTATGCCTATTTCTCTTGCAGGAATAGATGGCGTTATTTTTAGCTCTGAGAGTGTTCCTGCCCTCAATTCCTCTTGAATGAATTCTTTAATAAGTACGGTTATTCCAAGTCCCAATTTGGCTAACTCAATCAAAATATCCATATTGCCTATTTCAATTTCCGGTTTAGCGGAAATATTGTTTAATACCATGTATCTGTCAACATATTTTCGGGTTATATTATCCTCTTCAAGAAGCATGATCGTGTTGGAAGAAAAAAAATCATCAGCATTGGAATTATTAAAAGAATTTAAATAATCCCGGCATCCCACGAAAACATCATGGATATCCATGAGCTTTATAAAGCTATAATCTCTGCCATCAAATGGCTGACTTACAAGCCCTATGTCAATTATGCCTTCATCCAGCAGCTTAAGTGTTTCATAAGTTGATTTATTGAACATATGAATTTTCACATGAGGATTTATATGAATGAAAGATTTCAGGTGCGGTATTAGTACATGCTTGCATAGAGTGGTGCTGGCACTTATTTTAATTGTTCCGAATTCATTTACCTTGATTTTTTCAATTATATTTTCTCCAAGAGACAATTCCGACATTGCTTTTTTTACATGCTCAAACAGAATATTCCCTTCATTAGTCATCCGAACACCCTTGGAGCTTCTCACAAACAATTGAATACCGAGTATATCTTCAAGCTTTTTTATAGACTTGCTAATTGCCGGCTGACTTATGTATAATTTTTCTGATGCCCTTGATATACTCTTGCATTCCGCGACAAAATAAAATACTTTATAGAGCTCCATATCTATTTTCATATTATAACCTCCGGTTATGGCAAATATAAATATTAATCATTGTAGTTATATTATAAACTAGTATATAATTAATATAAACAATATATTGAGAATATTTAATGAGTGAATTTTCTCAAAGATAAGGACTAATAAATAAGAACTAATAGTTAAGGTAACCTTTTGCAAATTATTGCAAAAACTAGCTTTATAAGAAATTATATTTTTATAGCTGAATAATGAGGAATATAAACTATAAATAAGAAGGTGAAAAAAATGGGGAAAACATTAGCTGAAAAAATATTTGATGCGCATAGGGTAGATATGCCATTTCCCGATACTCATGTATTAAGACTTGATAGGGTGTTTTGTCATGAAATTACAACACCGATAGCAATAACTGACCTTATGGAGCGAGGAATGGACAGAGTTTTTGATCCTGCCAAAATAAAG
>JAAYPU010000071.1 GCA_012519645.1 Clostridiales bacterium
CTTTAAATGCCAACAAATCGCTCATCTGGATTGAATTCATTAAAGCATCATCCCTGCATTTATTAATCTCCAATTCATAATATGAATCGACCGCAAATATTGTTTTTCGTAAGATTTTCTAAATAAAAAAATAACCCGAAGGTTATTAGTCAAAACATCTGTTATTGATTTTAATTTGTTTTATATGTATAATTTTTTTATGTGATTAGTTTGCTTAAAGGAAGTACTCTCAAATGCATAGTATTCTTGTCAATGATTTACAAATAATTATCGCCTCCCTTGTGTTTGCTGCTTTATCTGCATATAATTTTTTTGCCTTTAGTGAATTCAGCAACCATAATAAAATTGATGAAATAAATTTTATCGACAACATTATCCTTTTTTCAATGCTTTGGATCATCAATAGCATTTTCATTGTGCTTACTTTTCTTTACCGGTCGGTATTGATAAATGAATATATTTTTTTCATTGTATTTATATTGTCATTAATTGTTGCCATAACGATCCTCATAGCCAGTATCAACTTTATAAAAAATAAGAAACTTAAAGCTTTTCCATTTCTGCCCGTCGCCATTATCTATATCTTGTCATCCATCTTCGTCGTTCTCGTTAAGGTTCCTATTCATTTAATATTTGATATCACCTTATATATGTATATAACAGCATCTATAATTTACGTAATCTTTGCTTTTCGATTTAGGAAAATCAGAATACAAATAGGCCTTATTTACAATATTGGCGGTATCATAACAATATTTTTTGTTAACATATTAGAGTCTCTGTTAGGGTCATATGCCGTATCAACCATTTATATAGCTCTTTCTGTATTTTTAAATGTAGGTTTCTTCTTGTTTTACTGTGAATTATATTTCATGGATATAAAAGAAAAAATAAACAATATAGAATATAAAAACCAGCAGCTTACTACAGCAAAAAAACAAATACAGAAGCTTGCCTTTTATGACCCCATTACATTATTGAAGAATGTGTACACTCTCAAAGAGGATCTGAAAAGTAATCAGGATAATTTTAATTATGTTATGATTGTGAATATTGAAAACTTCAAAAGCTATAACAATCTTATCGGATATGAAAAAGGAAATTATATTTTAGAGGAAGTTGCCTCTAATCTAAAATCATTGCTTTCCGGAGAAGAAGAAATTTATAGGTTTCATTCGGATAAATTTATTATTCTTATAAATAACAATGAAATATATGTTCTTAATCTTATAAATAGAATCATTTCCTTATTTAATACTAATCTGTTTTCCAACGTCTCTCTCAATCCATACATCGGAGTTTCTCAACTTACCCAATCAAAGGATTTTAATTCGATTATTCGTGAACTTGAGCTTACTTCACAATACGTGAAGAAAAGACGTCTTAGTTATTGCTTTTATAACGATTTTTTCTTTGATGACTTTAAATACAAGCTAATGCTTGAAACTGATCTCAGGTCAGCAGTGATTCAAAAGCCTTGGCTCTTACACTTACAGCCGCAAATATCCTTTAAAGATAACAAGATTATCGGAGCTGAAATGCTTATTCGGTGGAAAAATAATGATACATACATATCCCCTGAAACATTTATTCCTATTGCTGAAGAATTAGGCTTGATAAATGAAATTGGCGATTCCATAATTGAAACGGCTTTTTTATATTTGCGTCAGCTAAATGACTTAGGCTACGATAAAATAAATATATCTATTAATCTGTCCCCTTATCAGCTGATGGCAAAAAAATTTACTGAAAATATTATGATTAAGGCAAAAAAATTCTCCATAAAACCTGAGAATGTCACTTTTGAAATAACTGAATCTTCTCTTATCCATAACATTGAAAAGGTTAACAGGATAATGTCAGAGCTGCAGGATATGGGTTTTTATTTTTCGCTTGATGATTTTGGAAAAGGATATTCCTCTCTTTTTTACTTTACAAACTTAAATTTAGATGAAGTAAAATTTGATAAAACCTTTACTCATAGCCTGCCCCATAACGAAAAAAATCTTATTTTATTAAATTCCTTAACTGAAATGTGCAGAAAACTCAATGTAAAAATTGTAATCGAAGGAATAGAAAACGAAGAACAGTACTCATGTTTTAAAAGAATGAACTGTGATTATTATCAAGGTTATTACTTCAGCAAACCCATATCTATTGATGAGTTCATTGATTTGTTAAAGCAATCAAACTAACAAATACAAATTTATGTATTTTTATACATGTCTCCATCATTGCTTTTTATATTTATTTCTGCTATTATAGGTCTGATATATAATTATTAGGAAGGTCGTGAACAATTTGTTCATTCGAAAAGCAAGATTATCTGATGTTGAAAAAATACACGAACTGGTGAATTATTATGCAGAAAAACGGGTTATGCTTGCCCGCTCACGGAGTGCATTATATGAGTACATTCGCGACTTTGCTGTGATAGAGAAGGATGACGAAATTATTGCAATAGGCGCTCTTCATATATTATGGGTAGATTTAGCTGAGGTAAGAGCCTTGGCTGTCAAGGAAGAATTAAAAGGACAAGGCATCGGAAAGAAATTGGTTGAATTCTTTTTAGAAGAAGCAAAAGAACTGGGTATCTCCAAGGTCTTTACACTTACTTATCAGAAAGAGTTTTTTGCAAAGTGCGGTTTTACTGTTATTGACAAGGATAATATGCCGCATAAAGTTTGGAAGGAATGCATCAACTGTCCTAAATTCCCTAATTGCGACGAAGTATGTATGGAAATCGACATAAAAACCGACGAGCTGTAAAAAGCTCGTCGGTTTTTATGTCAGAGGTTAGAGGTTGGAGGTTAGATGTTAGGGGGAATTGATAATTGACAATAGATAATTGACAATTGATGCGCAGCATCAATCCTCTATTCCCTATTCCCTAACCCATTACAGCTTCCATCACATCAATCAATATGCCAAACATTTCATCAATTTCTTCCTTAGTGACAATCAAGGCAGGCATGAGACGAATAGTCGCCGGCTGCGGAGAATTTATCAATAATCCTTTTTCCATACACTTAGCGACTATTTCTTTTCCTTTTTCAGAAGGCAAATCAAATCCTATCAAAAGCCCTTGTCCACGAATAGCTTTTAAGCCATACTTATTTTTTATAGTGTCTAATCTACTTATTATATATTCACCTTGTACCTGAGCATTGCAACACAAATCCTTTTCAATGATTTCACTGACTACTGCATAGCCTACCTTCATAGCAAGGGGCTGACCTGAATAAGTGCCTCCTTGGTCCCCGGCATCGAAAACATTATATTTTTCTTTAGTGAGCATTGCGGATAGAGGGAATCCTCCTCCAATACCTTTTGCCAATGTCATTATATCCGGTTCTACTTGATAGTGTTCATATGCAAAAAGCTTTCCTGTACGACCAATACCTGTTTGTACTTCATCAAAGATAAGCAGTATCCCTTTTTCATCACATAGCTTTCGTATTGCCTCGATATAGCTTTGGTCGAGTGCATATACCCCGCCCTCGCCTTGAATAGGCTCCATCATGATCGCACATGTATCAGGCGTGATCGCATCGATAATAGCATCCATATCGTTTATCGGAACATGCTTAAATCCCTTCACTTTTGGTTCAAAAAGCTTTGACCAATATGACTTGCCGGAAGCAGACATGGCTGCTAAGGTCCGTCCATGAAAGGAATTAACAAAGGTTATGATCTCATACGCACCGTTTAAATATTTCTCCCCATATTTTCTGGCAAGCTTAATCGCACTTTCATTAGCTTCCGATCCGCTATTGGAAAAGAATACCCTGTCAAAACATGAATAATCCATGAGCAGTTTTGCAAATTGGATCATAGGCTTGTTATAAAAAGCGGGGCTGGCATTGATCAATTCAGAAGCTTGCTCCTGTAAAGCCTTAATCATCACATCCGGACAATGTCCCAAAGATGTAACCGCCCAACCTCCTATAAAATCTAAATATTTCTTGCCGTCCGTATCCCACAAATACATTCCTTTTCCTTTTTCCATAACTATAGCAGGTCTTTCAGTTACATATAAAATGCTCTTTTTTGCTTCCTCTAACAGTGCTTCCGTTCCATCTATATACTCCATAAACGTTTCCTCCATTACACATTACTTTATCGTATAATTATACATATTTATTTATAATAATTCAATAGTCTGAAAAATTTTTCTTCCGAATTTTTAATACTCTCGCCCATAGGCATTAGCTTTATTAATATTAGTTATTCTTTTGATTTATCTGTGTAATATTCATCTTTAAAAGCTTCAAATGCTTTATGAAATTCATTATTTTTAAGTAAAAAAGCATTAAAAATTTCAATGCACTTCAAGGTGTCATCACCGATATTATGCTCCATTAGTTCTGTTTCTACTAATGCATCCTCTGAAACACCTATATTTCTTAAAAAAATCTCTATTGTATTATGCCTTTTCAGAAGAAATTCACCTGCTATTTTCCCAAGCTCTGTAAGCATTATAATCCCATATTTTTCATATTTCAAGAATCCTAACTGAGTCAATTTCTGAACCATTTTTGTAGCTGAAGGTGGTTTTACATGGAGCATATCGGACAAAGAAGTCATTCTCACATACCCATCTTCTATTGCATTTCTATATATCATCTCCAGATAATCTTCCATGGCAGAAGACAAAAGTCTGTTACTTTGAGCCAGTAGCTGGTATCCCCGAACTGTCCTGAAAACTTGATTCTTTGCCATAAAAATCATTCCCTTTATAGTAAAAATATTTTCTTATCTCATATATATTCGTAACACATCCTTTTTATTTAACATATCTTAGTGTAGGGAAACACTATTAAGGGCAGCTTATATTATTAGGAGGACATAAGAAATGAACGACAAATATATTCCGCTTAATTATTTACCTTTGGGCAAAAAGGGGAAAGTAAAATTACTCACATCGGAAGGTATCATGCGACGTCGTATGTTAGACCTGGGGCTTATATCCGATACTGAGGTGGAAGCACTTCAAAAAAGCCCATCCGGGGATCCTATTGCGTATTATATACGAGGTGCCGTTATCGCTTTACGTTCTGAAGACGCCAGCAAAATAGCGGTAGAAATCCTGTGACATTAAAGGGGATCAATCTTTATGGGACTTACAAAACAATCCACCGGTATGGATATACTGGTAAATCAATTTGAAATCCAACGTTCCTCAAATGATGGAAAAATTATTGCTTTAGCAGGAAATCCCAATGTCGGAAAGAGCACTGTTTTTAACAGCTTAACAGGTCTTAACCAGCATACGGGCAACTGGCCGGGCAAGACTGTATCAAATGCACAAGGAAAATATAATTATAAAAACACAAATTATATATTAGTTGATATTCCGGGCACTTATTCCTTGATGGCGAACTCAGTTGAGGAAGAAATTGCAAGGGACTTTATTTGCTTCGGAAATACCGATTCAATAGTAATTGTGGCTGACGCCACATGTTTGGAACGCAACCTGAACTTAGTACTGCAAACATTAGAAATGACATCAAAAGTTATCCTTTGTGTCAATCTGTTAGACGAAGCTAAAAGGAAAAAAATTAATATAGATCTTAATTTCCTCACTGAATGTCTGAACATTCCTGTCATCGGAACCAGTGCCAGAAGCGGTGACGGCTTGGATTCTTTAAGAAATGCGGTCTGCAATATGACTCATATTCAAGAGATATCGGCCCCTATTAAGATACTTTACGAGGACGCCATTGAAGAAGCCATCAATATATTGGAGCCCATTATAAAGAATCAAATCCCTGATAAAATCAACAGCCGCTGGATCACTCTCAGGCTATTGGATGGTGATATAAAACTTGCAGAATCCCTTCATAAATATCTACATTATGATATTTCAGCCAATCCGGCAATAAATGAAAAGCTTGCTGAAGCAAAAGCATTTTTGGCAAATGCAGGTATCGGACCGGATTTATTAAGAGATAAGCTTGTATCGCGAATCGTGCTTATGGCTGAAGAAATAAGCAATAAAGCGGTAACCTTTGAAAAAGAAACTTATAATAATATGGATCGTAAAATAGATGGGATTCTGACATCACGCATGTTCGGAATACCTATAATGATTTTTCTTTTAGGCATTATACTTTGGCTGACTATTACCGGTGCAAACCTTCCTTCTCAGATGCTTTCAAACCTTCTATTTTGGATAGAAGACCTATTAACTGAATCCTTTAGATGGATCAATGCACCCTCCTGGGCACACGGTTTATTTGTTTTAGGTATGTACAGAACGCTGGCTTGGGTAATTTCCGTTATGCTGCCGCCAATGGCTATATTCTTTCCTCTTTTTACATTATTGGAGGACCTGGGTTATTTGCCAAGGGTCGCTTTTAATCTGGATAATTTCTTTAAAAAAGCATGTACTCACGGAAAGCAGGCGTTAACAATGTGTATGGGTTTCGGATGCAATGCTGCCGGCATCATAGGCTGCAGAATAATTGATTCACCGCGGGAACGTCTTATTGCAATTATTACCAACAATTTTGTTCCATGCAATGGGCGTTTTCCGACCCTCATAGCAATACTTACCATGTTCTTTGCAGGAACTATCGGCACCCCCTGGCAATCCTTTTTATCTGCGCTATTGCTTACTGGTATCATTGTGTTAGGCATCGCTATGACTTTGATCGTATCCAGATTATTGTCCATGACTATTTTAAAAGGTCTTCCTTCATCCTTCGCATTGGAGCTGCCTCCTTACAGGAAACCCCAAATAGGACGCATCATTGTAAGATCTGTCTTGGACAGGACCTTATTCGTGTTAGGCAGAGCCATATGTGTAGCTACGCCGGCAGGACTGATCATATGGATATTAGCTAATATACAGTTAGAAAATATAAGCCTTCTCACACACTGTGCCGAATTTTTAGACCCTTTTGCAAATTTAATAGGATTGGATGGGTACATTATAATGGCATTTATTCTTGGATTTCCCGCAAATGAAATCGTTGTACCCATCATCATCATGAGCTATATGTCTTCCGGCAGTATGATGGAGCTTGATAGCTTGAACCAGCTGAGAGAACTCCTCATTTCAAACGGATGGACCTGGCTTACAGCCGTATGTGTAATGCTTTTTTCACTTATGCATTGGCCTTGCGGTACAACCTGCTGGACAATAAAAAAAGAAACTCAAAGCTGGAAATGGACTCTGGCTTCCATACTGATACCTGCTGCCACCGGCATTATTATATGCTTTTTAGTAGCAAACGGAGCGATAATGCTTGGAATGGTCTGAAAGGTCTAAGGTCTCAGGTCTCTGGAATAGTGATTAGTGGTCGGTGATTAGTGATTAGGGTTTTCGGTCCGGAGTCCGGAGTCCGATGATGTTTCGCATAAGTGTATCGTTTATCGTGTATCGTGTAAAGAAACAAAGTATAATAAACCTTAAATCATTCAATTCCCATATACATATCTTCCAATATTTTTGTACCTGCCCGGGTTTTGAAAATCTTTTCCCGTATAGATTGAATTTCAGGCTTACCCATATTATCTTCAAAAATGTTCACCAAAAAATCAGCTTCTATCAGAATCTGATAATCTAAATCATCCACTTCTGAATATGTATGATGATGCCCTATAAGAAAACAAACTCTGTCCAATACTTCCTTCCGTAGGTCTACACCTTCCAATAGTTTTACAGCAACAGGAGGCCCCTCTTTCTCCTGGTATTTTCCGGCTGTCGAATTATATAATCGCTCGCTTTCTTTTATTCCTATATCATGTAAAATCGCGGCAATGGAAAGTATTTGCTTCTTTTCTTCATCCAATTTTTCTTTTTCTGATATTATCCTTGTAAAGCTCCACACCTTTAAAGCGTGATTTATCCTCCTGACATCCGATCCGAAATATTCAATCATTTTTTCTAAAACAATTTCATCCATCAAAAACCCCTCTTCCTCATAATGTTTGTAGCCTTATTTTGTAATTATATATCATTCATTGAGATATATAAATATATTGAGGAATACTTTTCGGCCTTGCTATAAGAAAAAAATCAATAAAACAGTTTTACATTTTCAATCAGGGCATATCTTTATAAAGATAAGATGAAATAATGCGGAGATGCACCGAGGTGGTTATAAATTGGTTTTTGTTATTAAAAAATCACATCTGCTTATTTGCATAGGTATTTTTGCTGTTTTAGGTATTGCATATGCTTGCAAAACCCATGCAGACCCTGTTGCCATGCATACAATGACTGCAGGAAGTTATATCAAATGGGTGGATTTTGACATTACAAACCCTGCAATGGAAAGAGCGCTACAATATGATATTTCATCCTTCGGAACAACGCCAAAAATAAACTGGCTGGATATTTTAGGCTATTTGGGAGCAAAGTATGGGGGCGATTTTTCAAAATATAAAGCAAAAGATATGGATAACTTCGTTTCAGAACTGAGAAAAGGGAAAACTGTAGAGGATTTAACCGAAAAGATGAGTTCTTTCGGCTATTATCGAGAAGCTTACGGCGCTGTTCTTGAAGGTTTTGTAGGAGAATTCCAAATAGAAGTGCCCGGCAAAGAAAATCCGGATGAAAAAGTTCTGGAAACAAGATACGGATTAAAAGTTTTCTCCCCTATAGCAAAAGGCTTTTATTTCAGTCATTCTGATGATTTCGGCAACAGCCGAAGTTACGGCTTTAAAAGAAAACATTTAGGGAATGACCTTGTATCAAGCACCGGCACACCTGTTATCGCAGTAGAGTCCGGAATTGTAGAAGCATTGGGATGGAACCAGTATGGAGGCTGGAGAATAGGCATTCGCAGCTTTGACAAACGCAGATATTACTACTATGCACATTTAAGAAAGAACTACCCATATCACAAAGATTTATATGCAGGCAAAACTGTAAAAGCAGGTGATGTTATAGGATATGTAGGAAGGTCGGGATACAGCAGTTCCGAAAATGTGAATAATATACAAACTCCTCATCTTCATTTTGGAATGCAAATTATATTTGATGAATCACAAAAAGACGGAAATAATGAAATCTGGATAAATGTTTATGAAATCGTCAAATTGCTGCAAAAAAATAAATCCGCCGTTGTAAAGGACGAAAATACAAAGGAATATACCAGGGTTTATGATATTACTATATTTCCAAGCATTAACGACTAATGTTGTTAATGCTTGGAAATTTCATCTTTCATATATCAGTTTGAGCTAAAATTTAAGATTTATGATTCAAGGAAGAAATTTTGCCTCTATCAAAATTTCATCCTTAACTGTTATTTGTTATTTATTATCTTTTATCTATTTTGAATACCTGACACCTGAGACCCGAGACCTGTTATATTCTCGCTACTCCCGATTCTACGGCAGCTTTATACACTGCTTCAGCCACTGCCTTGCCAACTCTGCTGTCAAAAGCAGGAACAATGATATATTCTTCATTCAATTCCTCATCGCTGATAAGCGATGCTATTGCATAAGCTGCTGCTTTTTTCATTTCTTCATTTATATCTCTGGCTTTAGCATCTAACGCTCCACGAAAAATTCCAGGGAAAGCAAGAACATTGTTGATCTGATTCGCAAAGTCCGACCTGCCGGTACCTATGATTCTTGCTCCGGCTTCCTTAGCAAGCTCTGGACGAATTTCCGGATCAGGATTCGCCATAGGCAATACGATAGCATCCTTATTCATGGAGGCAACCATTTCTTTTGTAACTATATCCTTTACGGATACTCCTATAAATACATCCGCGCCTTTCATAGCATCTGCCAGCAATCCGCTTACCTTTTCTTCATTGGTCATTTCAGCAATTTCCTGATGGACCCAATTACTGTACTTTTCACTTCGTGTTAAAATACCTTTGCTACTGCATACGATTATATTTTTAACTCCCACACTGATGAGCATTTTTGTAATGGCATTGCCCGCTGCACCTGCGCCGCTTAATACAACTTTAATATTATCAAAGCTTTTGTTTACTATTTTTAATGCATTGATCAGTCCTGCAGTTGTAACAACCGCCGTACCATGTTGATCATCATGAAACACAGGTATATCCAATTCCTCTTTCAATCTTCTTTCAATTTCAACGCATCTGGGAGATGAAATATCTTCAAGATTAATACCTCCAAAAACAGGTTCAAGCATTTTTACGGTTTGTACTATATCCTCCACATCCTTTGAAGGAATGCAAATAGGAAATGCATCCACACCTCCAAATTCTTTAAACAATACTGCTTTACCCTCCATAACCGGCAGTGCCGCTTCAGGGCCAATATCTCCAAGCCCCAAAACTGCAGTTCCGTCTGTTACTACAGCAACTAGATTACC
>JAAYPU010000072.1 GCA_012519645.1 Clostridiales bacterium
AATTTCTCATTTTCGTGTCTATTTGCTTGACTATTGTCCACCTTCTATAGTCTTAGTTGAGTAATAATTTCTTCAGCAACCGGCATAAATCTGATGCCATTTTTAGTTTCATTATCTTATATTCTTCAATCAAGTTACCATATTCATTAATCAAAATTTCATATATCTATCTATCATTTGCTTTGTATGAACAATTAAACTCAACTTACCATGATTAAACTTTTAACCAAAAAGGGTTTCTATTATTTAAATAAGTAGAGGCAAATCTGTCTCATGGAAGCTAGTCTTGAATTCGTGTCCTTATTTTAATATGACAATGGTAATGCCATCATTACCTGAAATCTTCCTTTCGTAATTGGATAAATCCTTACAAATAGACAGCATTTCTCTTTTTCTATAATACCAATTCTCACCAGGAACGAAAGCCCTGACAATACCGCACATACTGCTTTCACCTAAACATTTTGCAACAGCAGCCTTAATCGATCCGCCCACTCCGGACGACCCATAACCATGAATGATAATGACGGCTCTTATGCCTTGCCTTTTATATGTAACTAAAGAATTTTTCATATAGTTTAAGGCATTCTCAACAGTGGGATGACCATATTCAATATTTAATTCTATTACTTTGTTAACCATTATTCCCCCTTTATTTACTCAATAAATGAGATGTTATTTATAAAATAGCCATCCTTTCCGGAAATATAATTACCGTATATATTCTTTAAGTTCTCAATAGTTAAAACATCGTTGCGCTTACCAAAAATCACAGTTCCATCATTATTAATCAGTAAAACGTTGCAATTGAAATTAATTAAGTGATTAGGATTATGAGTTGTAAAGATAATGGTTTTACCTGTTTGGTTTAATTCTTTAATCAACATAAATAACTTCGTTTGATTCCCAAAATCTAATGCCGACGCAGGTTCATCCATAATGATAATTTTAGTATCTTGTGTTAAGGCGCGGGCTATATATACCAGCTGCATTTCTCCGCCACTTATCTTATTGATTGATTTGTTTATAATATTTTTAAGTCCGCATTTATCCGCACTTTTATACGCTAACTCATAATCATTTTCAGAGAGCTTGCTGCCAATCTTAACATAAGGGTTTCTGCCGAATAAAATAAATTCAAATACCGTATAATCTATATTCTGATGATAATTCTGGGGTATATAGGCTATTTTTCTTGCAAGCAAATTAACAGATATGTTATTAATACATTCATTATCAATATAAATACTGTCCACATTGTTAAATCCAAGTAAACAGCTTAATAATGTTGACTTGCCGCACCCGTTTCGTCCCAGGATAGCTAAAACAGAATTATCTTCGATAGTTAGACTGATATTATCTAATATATATATCCCTTTTTCATATCCATAAGAAAGATTTTTTATTTCAATCATTTGATATCTTTCCTCTTTTTAAAAATGGTAAAAATAAATAATGGGGTCCCGATTATACCAGTTACAACACTTAACGGAATCTCATTCGGTGCAATTGATCTGGCCAACATATCAACTACCATCATAAAAATTCCGCCAATCAGAATTGAATAAGGCATAA
>JAAYPU010000073.1 GCA_012519645.1 Clostridiales bacterium
GCCCTTGTTATTCACAACCTAAACCATTGGCGTGTTTGTCAAGGGCGATTGCGGCGGCATTTTCTCTATTTTCGTTAGAACACATCCTTCCAATACTGAGTTTTCATAGAACTTTTGACACTACCTACTTGTGTATAATCCGCTTATATTTTTGCTAATTTGAGGAAATTATTCAACCACAATAATTTCATTATTAGTCTTTTTAACATAATTAAGAAACAGAATTCCTTATAGCCTGTCCTTTCTAGGTATTCTGCTCCATTCATAACCTTTAAATAAATCTTTAATGTTGAATTCTTCCATTATCTGTTTCTTGAATTGTCATATCAAAATGATATAAGCGTCTTGCATTTTAATTCCAAACCCATCAAAAATCAAGAAACAGTATTATCAACATCACTGTTAATATAATTTAACCACATTTTTCCTCTTTTTTCAATGTTAAAACACATATTTATACAGTAAATATTTCACATATGTTTGCATTTTACGAAATACCAATTAAAAATCTTGGTGCACTATCAATGTACCAGTTAATGAGTTATGGCCTAAATTATTAAATGATACATCATTTCTATATTCTCAACTCTCCCTAAAAACATCAGTTCCCTTGTCTCGCAAGCCCATAAACATTTCTGTAGTCTTAACCTTAACCTAAATATCTTGTTCCAGGTCATACCTTAAGGATAAAAAATAGGGTTTTCAGAACTCAACTATTGTTACTAAAAGTCTGAAAACCGCTTATTTAATCAATTTTCTATCTGATTTATATCCCTTATTTCGACATTAATACAACTGTTTCAACGGTACTTTCATTGTCCCAATCCAATTCGTACAATTCCTGATTGTTGAAAAATACAGGGAAACGGAACTTGAGACTTCTTAAAATCCTGCCATCCTCTTGTTCTGCCTCATAGATATTAACTTCCTCAAGGAAGCTCTTCATAAATGTCTTCTTCTCCATATCTGTAAATCTGTCGTACAGCTTATCAAAGAATAATAAGAACTGATACACATTATCGCCGGATATTTTTTCCTGCTTAATATTATACAGTCTTGTCTCTACAGCTTCAATGGAAGTTTCAATTTCCTCTATCTCATCATAAAGCTTATCCAGACGTACCTGCATATCCTCATACTTCTTGTCATAATGCTTGTCTGACACGGATAGATTATCCATCTGATTTGCCAGTTTATTCTTAGCACCGCTTACCTGCTTTAACCGTTCCTGTAAGCCTGTATGCTCTCTGTCTAACTCCTGCGTATCTATGCTTTGTCCGATATGCTTCTGAATCTCCGTTTTGAACTTTGGATTATTCACAAGCTTACGGATTACCTCTTCTACCGCAGCATTGATTTTATCCTCACTCCACTGCTTGCGGTACGTACATTTGTGACCATTTACAAAAGTTCTGTGCTTGCAGGCATAGTAAAAGTAATCTCTGTAATGCCCGCCATCAGGATGCTTCTTACGATTCACATTGCCATACATACCGCTACCACATATAGGACATTTTATAATTCCCGACAAAATATGCTCGTGATCCAATCTGTGGGTTTTGATATTGGCAACACCCGTTTCCTGCCTCTTTTTGTGTACCTGATTCCACAATTCTTCTGAAACAATTGCCTCGTGAATACCATCGTTTAACATATAGTTATCCTGCTTTACCACATGATACTCATTCCTTGTTCCCGGAATCTTCTCATTCTTTCTTCTGCCAAAAGCAAGCTTGCCACAGTACACAGGATTATCCAGTACACCTTTTACAAAGGATGTAGAAAATCCTTCAATGGTATTGTTCTGGCGAAGCTTTTTCTTGTATCCGCTGTTGTTTAGGAATGTGGCAATCGCTGCAATTCCCATAGTGGTATTGGCAAACTTATCATAGATAATTCGAATAACCTCTGCTTCATCCTCGGCTATATGCAGTTCGCCATTAATAAGCTGATAACCATACGGAGCAAAACCGCCGTTCCATTTACCTTCTCTGGCTTTCTGTCTGCGTCCTTCCATAGTTTGGACCAATATATTTTCACGCTCAATTTCAGCCACCGCAGATAACACGGAAATCATAAGTTTTCCTGCATCCTTAGAACTGTCTATACCATCTTCCACACAGATAAGATTAACACCAAAATCCTGCATTCTCTGCAGTGAGGATAATACATCCGCTGCGTTGCGGCCAAATCGGGACAACTTGAATACAAGTACGAAATCGACGTTATCTTTACCTGTTTCAATATCCTGAAGCATTTGCTGAAATTGTGGACGCCCTTCTACACTTTTACCGGATTTACCTTCGTCGGAATATTCCCCAGCGATAATCATGTCCTGGTAATCAGCGTATTTATGCAATTTATCTTTTTGCGCATCTAAGCTGTAGCCATCTACCTGCATGGAGGTGGATACACGGGTGTAGATGTAGCATTTGAGTTGTTTTTTCATGAGTACCTCCTTCTATCAAAATAAATTTTCATGACATCAAAAATCTCTTGTGCTTAATATCCTTTAATTTAGGGTTATCCTTCAATATTTTTTCCGCAAACTCCCACGCATCTTGCTTACTAAAAACATATCTATAACTTTGTATTACCTGCAAAGAATTATAGTAATGCACTTCTTCAGCTGGAATTTCCACAAAATGATTATGAAACGGTAACAATCTGCCAAATTTTTCAATATCTGCCAATATCAAAATCAACTTCGGGCTTATAGGAAATGCTATTTCAATACCTTTACTATTTATACCATTAAATCCTGAATGAC
>JAAYPU010000006.1 GCA_012519645.1 Clostridiales bacterium
ATAAGCGGTCTTTTAACTTTATGGCACTTCTATTGTAACCTGAGTTACAGAATATTTGAAAGAAGTCTTGATATCGATTCTTTAAAACGTATTTGCCAAGGTCTTTGCATATAAATGTCCCGGGTCAGTTCAGAAGAGAGATACATATCATGTTTGAAGATTTCATCAAGTTTCGAAGCAGTCAATGTATCATAAATAAATGCATTTACTTCAAAATTTAATCTGAAGCTGCGAATATCAAAATTTGCAGAACCGATAGAGGCTACTTTTCCATCAATACAGATGGTTTTAGAATGCAAAAATCCGTTTTCATAGATATATACTTTTGCTCCTGCTTCAAGGAGCTCACCGATATACGAATAGGTTGCCCAGTAGACAAAGGCATGGTCGGGTCTGGAAGGTATCATGATCCGCACATCCAATCCGGATAAGCATGCTACTTTGAGCGCTTCAAGAATACTGTCGTCAGGTACGAAATAAGGTGTTTGGATAAATATATTTTTTTTAGCTGAAGATATCATTTTCAGGTAACCTATTTTAATTTGCTGATAGGGTGAATCCGGACCGCAGGAAACTATCTGTACACCGCTGTTTCCGGCTTGTGCGGTTTCATGGTAATAACCCAGGGTAATATTCAAGTCTTCTTTGGATGCGCTTCTCCAGTCCAGAATAAATCGTGTTTGCATATCGTAGACAGCACTGCCGGTAATTTTAATATGAGTATCTCTCCAGTATCCTACTTTTTCTTTTAAGCCTAAATATTCATTTCCAACATTGAATCCGCCCAGATAGCCAATTTCACCATCTATTACAATGAGTTTTCTATGATTTCGATAATTGAATTTAAGATTGAACAGCTTGATTCGTGAAGGGAAAAAGAAAGCAACTTTGCCTCCAGCTTCTCTGAAATCTGATAAAACCTTTTTGGTTATATTTTTACTGCCCATGGCATCTAACAGCAGACGGACCTCAACACCTTCCTGCGCTTTTAAAGTGAGTGCATTAAGGATTTCCTGCCCCAATGAATCATTTTGGAATATAAAATAGAGCATATGGATGCTTTTTTCAGCTTTTTTGATATCCTGCAACAGCTCGTTAAATTTTTCTTTTCCGTCCGTAAAAATTTTTATTGAATTATCCTGTGTAAATAATGCATGACTATGTATTTGGTGTAAATGTATCATATCCTTATAAGGTTCTATTTCTTTTTGATTAAATATAAATGTATTTGACTTGAATTCGTTGATTTGGTTTTCTAAAGAGGATTCAAGTATTTTTTTCTCCAATATTTTAAATCGGAATATTCTTTTTTTATAAAGGTTTTGAGAAAACAGAAAGTAGAGGAGGATTCCAAAAATTGGTACAAAAAATAATACCAATATCCAAGCCAATGTTGAAGAAGGGTCTTTTCTTTCAAGAAATATTATGAAGCAGGAAATAATGAAATTTATTATAAAAATGATGGAAATAGCATTAGATGCAATCGGAATAAGTGTATTTATCATTTGTATCTACTCCATATACGATTAATTGCTTTTGATTATAGCATATTTTGTCATTTAATATAAGGTGTAAAAGATTGAATGGGAAGAATGAATCCTGTATATTAAATATTAATTAGTGTTTGAATGATTCGAATAATTATTTAAAGTAATTTATGTAAAACGCCCCGATATTTATTAGTAATATCGTATTCTATTAGTAAATAGGTGATGGTATGAGAATATTTTTTGATGATATTTCTGAGGTCATATACAGAATAAAATCAGGTGATGAAGTATTACGTAATGATTTTATTGAAAAATATATGTCTTTTATAGTAAATACGATTTCTAAAACGACAAACAGATATATCGATGTACATAATTCAGAAGAGTTAAGTGTAGGTTTGATGGCATTTAATGAGGCAATAGATAAGTATGATGAGTCCAAAGGTTCCTTTATAAATTTCTCAAAAATCGTTATTAGGAGCAGAGTTTTAGATTTTCTGAAAAAGGAAAAGAGAAATGAAAGTATTTCATTAGAAGATGGTCTGATTAAGGAAGAAAAGTATGAGGATGATTTTACAGGCATAGAAGTAAAGGATGAGATCGAAAAGTTTATTCAAAAATTAAAGTCCTTTGGGATCACATTAAAGGAATTGGCTGATAAAGCACCAAAGCACTGTGATACAAAAGAAAAAATAGTCCTGGTAGGGAAGAGGATATACAATAATCCAATCTTGTACTCAGAATTTCAAAGGAAAAGAAAGATCCCGATACGTGCAGCAGCTCAGTATTGCGGAATTTCTGAAAAGGTAATTAAAAATAACAAAATACATATTATCGCTTACATTCTTGTGTTAGAGGGAGACGGAGATGCCCTTAAAAGATATTTTGGAATAAAGGGAGGTGTTTCAAATGGTTAATGAAGGTGTCGTACTTGAAATCAATAGAGGCTATATCATTGTTCTCAGTAAAGACGGAGATTATATCAAATTAAAATATAAAAGCGGCTCTTACGAAGGGCAACGTATATATTTTACAAGCGAAGATATATTAAAGGAAAAAAGGTATACGAGGCTTTCGGCTGTTGCGGCCTGCATTCTCATTATATTGATACCGGCTTTTATCTTTATGAGTATGCCGGCAAATATAAATAATGTCTATGCTGCGGCAGTGGTAAGTGTAGATATAAACCCGAGCATAGAATTTATGATCGATAATAACGGACTTGTTATGGATATGAATATTGTGAGCAAAGATGCAAAAAAACTCGTTGATATGGGGTGGAGAGGAAATCCCTATTCTGAAGTGCTGGTAAAATATCTTAAAGCAGCAGAAGAAAAAGGCTATATTAAGGAAAACGATGTAGTTGTATTTGCCTGTACGGTTATAGATGATAATATAGATGCTAAAAAAATTGAACAGGAAACTGAGGAAGCAATTTCTAAAATAGAAAAAAATGTTTCTTACACATATTCTGAAGCAAACAAAGAAACCTTAGAAAAAGCGAGAGAGAAAAAGCTTTCTTTAGGTAAATATGAGTTGTATCAAGAAATCATAGAGCATAATCCTGAATTGGATATTCGAAAATTGGAAAAGGAAGATATTAAAAACATTATAAAAGAAACTCGAAATACTGTAAAACAAAACAGGAAAGAAGATAAATACAATGAAAAAAACCAAGCTCAACAAGAACGGGAAACCGAAAAAAATAAAAATGAAAAAATAGAAGAAGAAAAAAATCAAAACAGAAATCAGATCAAACCTGATGATAATGACAAATCTGATACTAAAAATAATAAAGATAGTAATGATAATAAAGATAAAAAGGATAGCAAAGATAACAAAGATAACAAAGATAGTAAAGATAGTAAAGATAGTAAAGATAGTAAAGATAGTAAAGATAGTAAAGATAGTAAAGACAATAAACAGGATGATAAAGGCAAAAAGCCTTCTAAAGAGAAAGATAATCCACATAACAAAGATAAGAACAAGGAAGATATCAAATAATTCCTTAACAAATAGAGCTCTGCGTTTTGCAGAGCTCTATTATTCAAGGGTATATGTAATTGATTAAAGCATTGCGGTAAGTTTTTCTTCAATAGAAGCTTGAGGCAATGCACCTGTTACTCTTTCAACAACCTCTCCGTTATTCATGAAGATGAGTGTTGGTATACTCATTACTTTATGTGCTATCGCGAGTTTTCTTTGTTCATCTACATTTACTTTACATATTTTCACCTTGCCATCATACTTTTCTGCCAAAGAATCTAAAACCGGAGCTACCATTCTGCATGGACCGCACCAATCAGCGTAGAAATCAATCAGTACAGGCGTATCAGATTTAACCGCCTCATTTTCATAAGATTCATCTGTTAGTAAAACAATTTTATCGCTTGCCATTTGTAATACCTCCTTATTCAATTATTTTTGTAATGACAGCTTTGTATTTCTCTCTAAATCTTTTTTCATTTTGCCTTATCACCAGATATGAAACAGTGAGAAGGACAAAACCTAATAAAATAGCGTATATTTCTCCACTGGAATGTGAAGAAAAAACTTTTGTGCCTATTCCAATACCTGCAACGAGCATAACAAGCGGTATAACATACATTATAAATGCGGCACTTAAAATATTTTGAGTGGGCATACTTACCTCTACAATATTACCAAGTTTGGCATTTATAGTATTTTCAACGGTAATAGACATTTCTGGCTTTGAGCCAATATGACAGGCACCACAGTTCTTACATGAAGTATGCTTTACCATCGTAACTATTGCAGTGCTATCATCGATAACTTCAACAATTTTTCCGAACTGTTCCAATATATCGCCTCCTGTATGCACTGCTATAATTATAATACACATATACCCTAAATAAAATAAATATAACAATTCTATTATAAGTTTTTATATATTATTTAAACATATTTTAAGAAAAATAATATAGAGGGTAAATGGTATTTTTGTCAGGATTCAATTAATAGTTGAATTATAGGCAAAATATCAATATAATTAAAATGTTAAAGATAAACGAAAGGATGAACTAAATGTATTTTAATTATCTGGATAAAGTGGACCCTGAAATTGCTCAGACCATTAAAAGCGAGATGAATCGCCAAGAAAACAAGATCGAATTGATTGCTTCGGAGAATTTTACCAGCCGTGCGGTTATGGAAGCCATGGGAAGCGCTTTAACTAATAAATATGCAGAAGGGTATCCTTCAAAGAGATATTACGGCGGATGTGAATGCGTAGATGTAGTTGAAGAGCTGGCACGTGAAAGACTAAAGAAATTATTTAATGCGGAATATGTAAACGTTCAGCCTCATTCAGGTTCAAGCGCAAATATTGCCGTATATTTTTCATTCTTAAAACCCGGCGATACTGTATTAGGAATGGATTTAACAAATGGTGGTCATTTAACTCATGGCAGCAATGTAAATATATCGGGTAAATATTATAACTTCATACCATATGGAGTAAATCCCAAAACAGAAATGATCGATTATGATGAAATAAGAAAAATAGCAAAAGAATTCAGACCAAAAATGATTGTGGCAGGCGCAAGTGCATATCCGAGGATCATAGACAGCAAAAAGTTCAGAGATATTGCAGATGAAGTCGGTGCTTATCTTATGGTAGATATGGCGCATTTCGCAGGACTTGTAGCTGCAGGTATTCATCCCAATCCTTGTGAAGACGCTCACTTTGTTACTACCACTACCCATAAGACTCTTAGAGGACCAAGAGGTGGCGCGATCCTTTGCAAAGAAGAATTTGGAAAACAGATCGATAAAGCTATTTTCCCCGGTATCCAGGGCGGACCTCTTATGCATGTGATTGCTGCTAAAGCAGTATGCTTTAAAGAGGCCTTAACAGATGAATTCAAACAATATCAGCAGCAAATCGCAAAAAATGCAAAAGTTCTTGCTGAAGAATTGATTAATAAAGGATTTAGATTGGTTTCGGGAGGAACTGATAACCATTTGGTTCTCGTAGACCTTACCAATAAAAATATTACTGGCAAACAAGCGGAAAAGGTTTTAGATGACGCCGGAATAACAACCAATAAAAATACGATTCCAAATGATCCCAATGGACCTTTTGTTACAAGCGGTATCAGATTAGGAACGCCGGCTGTAACTACCAGGGGCTTTAAAGAGGATGATATCAGGAAGGTAGCGGAAGCGATCGCTCTTGTTATTGATAATCCTGAGGATGCTGCCAGCATTTTGAAAACGCAGCAAATTGTTAAAGAATTGTGCGGAAAACACCCGCTATATAAATAATAATCAATAACTAAGAACTAATAGTTTAGGTAAAGAGAGGTATTTGCTATGCAAACACCTCTCTTTTTAACTAAGAACTAATAACTGAGAAATAAGAGTTAAGGAGGATTTTATGTTTTGCAATCATAAAATCTGCAATTAAATTAGCTCTTAATTCTTAATTCGTAGAACGTATTGCATTGACTTTTTTTTTTCGGTAAGTAATAATTAATTTGATGCCAACGCATCAGAGCATAGAGTTGAGAGTATAGTGTATGAGAAATGGGGATCAGGTATGAAATTTGATTTTGAAGTGGTCGGGAAAATCGGGTCAATAGCATTGGTTAGAAAAGAAGAATATGACATTGATTATAATGTATTCAGCCGGATTGGAAAGGACCTGACACCTGATTTTATTTGGGTCAGTTCAGGTGCCGGTGTTATTGGACGTTTGGATTATATTAAAAGAAATAACGGTAAAGAAATCGAAGACATCAGTGAGGAATACGTAAGCTCGTATTATGCTGCTCAGGGTCAAAGCATTCTTATGGAGAATTACAGAAGGTTTATCCATCCTATGTACTCCGTTCGTCAGCTTCTTGTGGAACACCAGCATTTTAATGAGCAAAGCAAAAAAGAGTTTATCAGAAAGCTGCTTGTCGAATCGGTAAAACACAATGCCATTACTATTGTAAATTATAATGATTCAGTGAGTAATGAAGAAATCAGAAAAGTGGAACTGAATAGGCTGCGCCTTAACTGTGATAAAGTCGTAGAATTAGTTGATAATGATGAAACGGCATCACAAATATCGGTTCTGGTTAAATCAAAATATCTGCTCATGATGACTTCTACAGAAGGTCTTTTGAAGGACCCGGATGATGATACATCACTTATTAAAGAAGTAAACGGAAAAGATGTATATGAGCTTATAGATAATATTAATTCCCTTCAGGATTGCTGTAATGGCGCCAGCAGAAAAGGTGCTAATGGCATGAAGGCAAAGCTGCAATACCTTATAGAGCCTATCAGACAAGGAACAACAGTTATAATCGGACATTCTAAATATAGGATAAAGGATCTAATGGAAGGTAATGTGAATAGGACTATTTTCAGAGTTCGATAAGGA
>JAAYPU010000074.1 GCA_012519645.1 Clostridiales bacterium
CTTATTCTTTCCATTTCTAATAGTTCTACACCCGGTATAGCCTTCAGTATATTTCTCGGTGGGTCATATACCCCTTTTGCACCGTTATATCTTGAAGGCTATACCGGGTGTAGAACTATTAGAAATGGAAAGAATAAGAGAAGCTACATGGTGTTGCGGAGCCGGCGGCGGAGTAAGAGAATCTTATCCTGAATTTAATATGGATACTGCAAGTGAAAGAATTCTTGAGGCACAATCAACCGGCGCAGAAGCAATTGTAACTGCATGTCCATGGTGTGAAAGAAATTTCATGGACGTGGGAACAATGGAAGTTTTAGATATTATGGAGCTTGTGCAACAAGCTATCTGAAAACAAAAGGAGGTATTTGTATGGCACTTTCTAATGAAGCATATCGTGCATTCGTGGATATAGTCGGGGAAGATTTCATATCTACAAATCCGGTAGATCTAGATTCTTATGCATTTCAATGGCTTGCTGAAACAGTGCGTCCAAATCAAAGCCATTATATGCCAAGACCTGTTGCGGTAATTATGCCTGAAACTACTGAGGAGGTTCAAGCAATTACAAAGGTATGTAATAAATATGGCTTAAAGCTTAAACCTATTTCAACGGGCTGGTATCACTGGGCAGCTCCTTTAAAGGATGAAGAAGATACGGTACAGCTTGATTTAAGACGAATGAATAAAATAATCGAAATTGATGTTGAAAACATGATAGCAGTAGTGGAACCATATGTTATATGTGCAACGCTTCAAGCGGAGGTTATGAAATATGGCCTAAACTTGAATATTGTTGGAGCAGGTTCTTCAACCTCAATAGTTGCAAGTGCATGTGCCTATTTCGGTCCCGGTCCGAGTACTTATTACGGAGGTCATAATGGTGACAATCTGCTGGCCTATGAATGGGTTTCGCCGGAGGGAGAAATACTGCGTTATGGTTCTGTTAACTCAACGGGAGAATGGTTTACAAGTGAAGGACCGGGTGTCAGTATTAGAGGTATGACAAGAGGTGTTATGGGTTCTCGCGGCGGTTTGGGGACATATACTAAATGTGCAATCAAGCTATTCCCTTGGACAGGGGATCAAGTATTGGATGTCCATGGTACAATTCCAGGATACCGATTGCCAATTCATCCTCTTCACAGAGTATATACAATTGCGGCACCTGATTGGCAAACCTTTGCCAATATATATTATAAAATTTATGATAATGAAATTGGATATATTTTCCACAGACAATTTAATCTTGCAGGTGCAAACTTGGCAGCAACTTTCTGGCTTTTATATATAGATCCTGACAAGACTTTAGGTGATTTGGAGGAAATGGTAAAGGACCCTGAAATGAAAAAGTTAACTGAAGAAATGAGAATATCATTTCAATTTATTATGCAAGGGCATTCTATTAGAAATATTGAGCTTCAAGATAAAATTTTAGATGAGATTTTAAAAGAAACCGGCTGCTGGAAAGTAGAAAGGTATTGTCAAAAAGATATGGCCGAATTTACTAATATGTATTTGCAAAGATTAGGGCATAAGCATTGTAACTTTATTTGGGCAGGCGGATATTTAGGAAGCTGGATGCAATCCGGAACACCGGATTGGGTAATAGGCTATGTGCCGACAGCTATTGCCGGACTGGAGAGAGACTACGCAGATGGCAAGCTTGTGCAATGCGGAGGCGATGCACTTATGGGTTGCGGAAGCGGCTTGACCGGCGGAGGTGCATTTGGATTTGAACAATTCGTATCCTACGACCCATGCGATAACGAATCTATATTAGCGGGAATCAAGCATATGGAGGATGCAATTACAGATGCATTGAGCATTGGTTATCCGGCAGGAAAAGAGCTATGGTATCTGCAAATCGGCTGGACGGACGAGCAGGTATGGGAAGGTTTGAAAAAAGCCCCGCAGCCTGTATTCAAGTTCCAGACTGAGATCAAAAAAGCATTCGATCCTAATAACATTGGTGATAGGATGTATCCGACTTTAGAAGTTAAATAGGATCAAAAGTACTTTCAAAAAATATGATAGGATTGCTAAATATGCAATCCTATTTTACTTTCTAATGACTTCTGATCATATAAAGAGAATTTTATTTCAATAATGCAGGAAGAAGTCTTTTTATATATTTAATTGTCATTTCTTCAATGTCAAAGCTACCGTTATGCAAACACCAATCATAACATACGCCTCTAGCCACAACTAATAGATACTCTGATATTTCTTCCGACGGAATATTATCTGTTATACTGCCATCTTCCTGTCCGCTTTTAACGATACTGTTTAAAAGCTTAGGCAGATATCTTTCGCTTGAAATAAATAGATGTTCCATGTTTGAGTACAATTTTCTTGCTGTATCGACTCCTGAGATCTCTTCGTATTTTGCATAGTATTCAAAAAAAAGAAGAATTTGCTCGGGGGCAGATAAATTTTCAAAATGAAATTCTTTTTCAAAATATTCATCAATTCTATGAAAAACTTC
>JAAYPU010000075.1 GCA_012519645.1 Clostridiales bacterium
CGAAGCTTTGTCTGATTTAGGAAATATATTTGTAGTTGCTCCCGAGAGCCAGAGAAGTGCCTGCGGACATGGGATAACAATACATGAGCCTGTTATGGTCCGAGAAGTGAACTTTGAAGGAGCAAAAAAAGCATGGGCGGTTTCAGGTACGCCTGCCGATTGTGTAAAATTAGGAGTTTCTATGTTTATTGCTGATACTATTGACATCATTTTTTCAGGGATAAATCAAGGCGGGAATTTGGGTACGGATGTTTTGTATTCAGGAACTGTTTCGGGTGCTGTGGAAGGTATTTTACTCGGATATCCTTCCGTTGCCGTATCTATTGACAGTCATACAGGGGATAATTTTGATTCGGCTAAAAGGATAACCCGGAATGTTTGCCGGCACATGATGTCAAAAGAATTAGAAAGAGAAACATTGCTTAATATAAATGTGCCATATATTTCAGAGAATGAGATCAAGGGAGTGCGGATCACTAAACTAGGCATCAGAGAGTATTTAGAAGCTTTTCAAGAGAGAAAGGACCCGCGAGGAAGAGTATATTACTGGTATTCCGGGATTCCCAAAAATGTCTTTAGTGAAGAAGAGACAGACGTCATGGCAGTTGAAAACGGGTGTATATCCATTACCCCCATACATTTTGATTTAACAAATTACAGGATCATTAATGATATTAAAGATTGGGGTATAGAGTATTGATCATAAAAAATGCCGGGTTATTCACTCGGCATTAGCATTCTATTAAAAAGATATTTAGCAAATTTATTAATGTAGTCATTTTCAGGCATTTTTTTATAAATCATATTAAAGCTTTGTATGATTTTAGGACATCGTATATTTATTTTTTTAAAACGAGCATGGCTTAAATCATCCTTCATTGCGATATCAGGCAAAAAAGCGATGCCAATAGAAGAAGATACTGCTTTTTTGATGGATTCGAATGAGCCGAGCTCCACAATTATATTAAGTTTTTTAATATCATATCCAAGCATTGTTAAATTTTTTATCAGTCGCACCCTAAATTCATAACTTTCATTCATAGTGATAAATGGATATTTAGAGAGGTCGCTTAATTCTATTTCCTTTGGAATGTTATAAGAAGGAGAAGAAAACAGAATAAACTCTATTTTGCTGATTTCTTTGCAGTGGAAATCCCTGTCTACAAAGTTCTCACACATAAAACCGATATCGCATACTCCGTTTCTTAAATTTTCTATGATACGTTCCGGCGGTTGGGAGAAAAGCTTGTATCGAATATTGTTCTTAATATTCATATTTATATTAGGATCGCAAAGCACCTTTGTTATTAAGTATTCATCTATGGAGCAGCAAGCGTCTATACGTATGGTTTCATAGTTAGTTGTTTTATAATTTAATTCATCTAACATTTTTGAATAAATATCAACAATGCGTTCTGAATAGTAAAAGACTATTTTACCCATTTCGGTCAGCTCGGTGCCCTTGTTGCTTCTTTCTAGAAGCTTGTATCCCAGAGAATTTTCAAATTTTTGAAGCTGCTGACTGAGGGCAGGCTGCGATATATGCAAATCTTTTGCAACCTTTGTTATGTTTTTATATTTTGCGATGTAATAGAAATATTTGATTTGTTCTATACTCATCCTTGACTCCTTTATTCTTACATTTAATAAAGTATATTTTAAGTTACATTAACTCTTAATTCTTTCATCAGAGGTCTTTTTTAAACATAGCTATATACTTTTCAATATATTTTACAGGCCTATATGATATTTTTGCTTTTCGAAGCCCCGGAATACCCATATCTTCTTCTCTATTAACATATTTGACTGTATTGCATTCATGACGGCAAAATTCATTATTGATTGCTTGATAAAGACCGCGAAATTCAGGATTTGCTTTTTCAATATGGACAACCATAGTTTTTTTCCCGGAAGGGCCCCCCATGGTAAAAGCTTCTATTTTATCATTAATTATAATAGCTCCTCCTAAAAAACCGGCATTTTCATAATTATTAAAGGCTTCCTTTAAAGCTTCCTCTTCCATTTTTAAAAGAACCATTTCGTTTGCATTTATTTCTTTTTCATTATTGATTTTATTATTCAGCTCTAAGCACTCATCCATCATACTTGAAGATAATGGAACGTATTTGTAATCAAAATTTGATTTAAAATAATTCAAATGATTTTTTTTACTGTGATATTTCTTCCCTTTTAATTCAATTAAGTCTTTTGCCAAATAAACGTAATCATAGTTTGGCCTGTCCGAAAAAAAATCCATTTGTTTTGGTTTTGCTGTTTCAATGATGTCAATCATATGAAAGGGAAGAAGGCGAATACTAAAAATATAACCATGGCTTTCAAAAGTTGCTCTTATTTTATCAATGGTATCCGATAGGCTTTCAGGGTCATAAAACCCTTTTTTAGTTAGCGGAGGAAATAAAAAAGGCTCCGGTTCTGAAGCTTCCAAAAAGCTGTCTCCTGTGATGCAGAGATAATCATTGATGATTTCATATTTGAAATTATTTATTGCTTTCCACATAAATATACTTGTGAAAGTAAGACCGGAAGTCTTGTAATCAAAGGAATTAAGATATTCATCGAATAATGCTTTATCTTCTATTGTAATTCTATTTTTAAACATGAAAACACTCCTTAAATAACTTGCTAAATAAAATTATACCACAATAATTATCCGACTAATCATTATAAAAAGTGTGAGTCAATGCAAAATTTACAAAGAGTATCTTTAAAAATTTTACAAATAATATAACTGAACCAATTAAAAGCAAGAAAGGAGTGAAAATATGGATAAAAAATTAATCTATTGCTTAATATCCATTTTAACAATTACAATATTTACAGCTTGCACACCCGCACAAAGACCGTTAGATAATACTGATCTAAGGGATAACGGTATAGTGAATGATAACGATGGTGATATCAATGACAATATTTTTGACAATAACAACGGCTACAACAATCAAAATAATATGAATAGAATGAATCGAACACCAGATAATAATGGATATATGGATAGATAGAGAGGAGTGAAAAAATGAATAGAAGTTCTGTTTATTGCTCACTATCCATCTTAACCATTATTATATTTACTGCTTGTACACCCGCACAAAAGCCACTGGATCAATACACTAATGATTACAACGAGTTTATAGACAAAAACTATGGAAATATTCAAGATAATAATTTTGGCTACATGGAAAGATATAGTGGATATGGCTACAGAGGTATAATAAACGATTTTGAGCAATATGAAAATTTGTTTGGAAAAACTGAGCTGGAAAATCGCCTTCAGAATATAAGCGGTATCGAAGATGTGGTAGTAGTAATAGATGGAAATACAGCTTACTGCGGCATTAACAGTAATCAAAACAATAATGATCTTGATGACATAAAAAGGCAGGTAAGCAGTCAAATAAAAGATTTATATCCCTCCATCACGAATATATATGTAACAACGGATAAAGCAAGCATTGAAAATATGAGATATCGTACAAATAATACAAATATTATGAATGGTGATGGAAGTTACTTGTTCAGATAATATTAAAAAACAAAATGCCGGAATATATTCCGGCATTCTGTCGTTCACCTTATTTTATTTCCCCTCATAAAATAATATAAGTATTTACAAAAAGGAGGGGAAAAAGGTGATATGGATGTCAAGATATATGATAATGAAGAAAAAAGAATCATTTATATGGATGCGGATATAGTTACTGCTTTAATAGCTGCTGCAAATATGCCTTATTATTTTCCTAAAGAAGCATTAAAGGCACAAATCATATTAGCCAGAACCCACCTTGCTAAAAAAATAAAGATTCTGGGAGGAGAAGGCTGTTGTATTAATCAAGAAGCGGATATCTGTAAAAAATGCCTGTATTTCTTAGATGAAAAAGATTTAAAAATTATGTGGGGCAGCGACTTTTTAGAACGCTGGAATTATATAAACTCTTTAGTATCGGAAACATCAAATAAAATAGTTACAATAAACGGTAAACCGATTATGCCGATATTTCATAAGGCCTGCGGCGGTTCAACTGAAAACAGCGAAAACATATTAGGATATTCAATTTCGTATTTAAGGAAAACATATTGTGAGTACTGTAAGAATAATTTGGAAAGTATAACAAACATTGATATAAGTGTTGATGAAATAGAAGAAGCATTAGGGACACGTACTCCGATTATCTCTTGGGAAAAAGGACCTCAAATAAAAGGATTTATTGAAAATGAAGAAAGAGATACTGAAGGACGCATAAAATCCATTAAAATTGGAGATAAAAATTTTAAGGGGCAAGAGATAATTGAAAAATTAGGAATTTCTTCTACAAAATTTGGTTGGAAGCCAAAGGTCATTACCTTTGAGTCCAAAGGATTTGGCGATGGCCTTGGGATGTGTCAATTTGGCGCAAAGGTTATGGCCCAAGAAGGGAAAAAAGCAGAAGAAATATTAAAAATGTACTTTACGGGGGTCAATATTGATATTTTACAGCAATATGAACCTCTTAAACCTCTTCACGGCAGAAAGATCTTGATAGACCCGGGAAACGGCGTAAAAATTAATGAGGAATATTACGGCAGAGATACTTTGCTGCAAATTTCATTTAAAATAAAAGAATTATTGAGTGATTTAGGTGCAGATATTTATTTAACACGCGAATCAAATGTATTTTGCTCCATGCAGATGAAAGCGGAACAGGTTAAATTGCTAAATCCGGATTTTTATATCGGTATAAATTGTGATTATGAAAAAAACAAACAGCTTGCAGGAACAAAAATTTTTCATTTCAGAGGAGATATAGAGAGTCATCTGTTAGCTGAGTCAATATTTGAAAAACTCAAAGAATGTACCAAACTTGTGCAAAGAGGAATCAAGATTGCGGAACTCTCTTTATTCAAAGAGATAAAAGTCAATGCATTGCTTATTGAATTAGGTTATCTTTCAAATGAACACGACAAATCTGAAATCGAAAGCATACAAGGAATTGAAAATATCTCTTATGCCGTTGCTGAGGGAATAAAAAATTTCTATCAAAAAAAATAATTCCATTAAAATCATTGATTTATCCACAAAAAATAATGTATAATATTATTTCAAGGTGCATAGTAATTGCGTCATGGCCATTGAAAGAAGGTGATTAGTCTTGGCGCAAAGCAAAGAATTGGATCAAATAAAGAAAAATATTGAAGATATGTTAGGAGCAAAAGTTCGTCTTAAAACTAATAAAGGCAGAAAAAAGATATCTGTTAAGACAGGAATAGTTGAGCATACATATCCAAGTATATTTACTGTTAGAGTAAAGGATAAATATGAGAAAGAAAGAACAGTATCTTATGCATATACAGATATACTCATACGGAATGTTCAAATAACACTTTTTGAAGAAGAACCAAAAATCCAAGCATGTTAAAGCAGCTCAATGAGCTGTTTTTTTTGTCCTCTAAATTTCAAAAACTATCATATTTTTGTACAAACAAAATATAGTTATATTAAATAAAAGTGGAATGAGGAGGATAACTATGACAGCAGAATTAATAAAAGATTCCATTAAGATGCTACAAATGATAGAAAAAGATACTGTCCAGGTTTTGTTAGAAGAAGATATTTTGGTGCCTGACATTAAACCGGATCTGTCCAAAATAGTATCTATTGAAGGTAAAATGAAAATTTTGGATAAGGAAATTAGTAATAATGTTAAAATCGAAGGAAAAATAGATTTAAAAATCTTATATACCCCTTTAGCAGAAACTGATGATTTTCCATTAATACCTTTAGATGCAAGCATTAACTTCAATCAAGAATTGGACTATCCTTTTTCAGAAAAAATGGACGTGGATATTGTCGGCAATGTAGAACATATGGACTTTGAGATCATTAATGAAAGGAAGCTAAGAGTTAAAACGGTCGCAAATATAACATCCAAGGTCTACCAAGCTTCCGATAAGACCTTGTTATCTCCGCTAAATGATGTGGAAATGCAGCTGTTAAAAAAGGAAGCACAATATACGGATATTGTAGAGAAAAAAAAGGCTCCTATTGATATCAAAGAGGAGTTAGCTATAAAAGAAGGGATGCCGGAAATAGGAAAGATACTTAACTGGGATGTAAATATAGTCGAAAACCAAAAACAGATAACTAACAATAAAATCGTTATTAACGCTGCAGTGCAATACAATATATTATACATGAGCGAAGAAATCGATGCGGTGCCGGTATTGTTCAGAGAAAATTCAGAGTTCACGCAATTTATTGATATTAAAGAGGTAGAAGGCTTTTCTGACAGTAAAGTAGATTTTGTATTAAACCATACCAATATAAGCACTAAGAAAGACTCTGAAGAAAATACAACTATATTTGATGCCTATGTCGATATAACTACACAAGTAGAGATATTGAAAACAAAAGAAAAAACAATTGTTGTGGATGCCTACCATCCTTTAAAAGAAATAGAAGTTCAAAAGGACAGTCTGACCTGCAAATTGCTTGACGGAAAAAGTACTGCGGATATGTCCGTGCGAGAGATATTAAATATTCCGGACGGTCTGCCGGACGCGGACAGGATTTTACAAGTAACAGCTAAAGTATTCGAGACAGGAAGTATGATAGAAAAAGAAAGAGATATTGTGGAAGGAATTCTATCTGTAAGCATTTTGTATTTATCTAATGAAGAAAAGAAAAAAGTATATGGCTTCAATGAAGAAATACCCTTCCGAAATGCTGTTGAAATAGCAGGATTATCTGCTGAAAAGGAAATAGAACGAGAGGTACTTGTCAAAAAAGTTGATTTTGAAACAATCAACTCAAAGCAAATAGCCATCAGTGCGGAAATCATCATAAAAAGTGCAGCTTATAAAAAACAAAATTATGAGATATTAACAGATGTAGCCATATTGGATGAACCTATAAATATTGAAGAAAACCCAAGCATTATACTTTATGTAACTAAGAAAGAGGATAATCTCTGGAAAATAGCAAAAATGCATCGTACGACAATCGAGGAAATAAGAACAATAAATAACATAGAAGAAACGGCTGAAGTAAGCCCGGGTGAAAAACTCATACTAATAAAAAACTGTTAAAAGCTTTAAAAAACAAAGAGAGTTTGAATTAATACTTCAA
>JAAYPU010000076.1 GCA_012519645.1 Clostridiales bacterium
TAAGAACTAATAACTAAGAACTAAGAGTTAAGGAAGAAACTTGCCTGGCGGCAAGTTTCTTTAACTTTCATCTATCATCTTTCATCTATCATCTATCATCTATCATCTATCATCTATCATCTATCATCTATCATCTTCCATCTGTCATCATTAATCTAATCCAAATGTAGAAATTTTGCTTTGGCAAAATTTCCTCCTTATCTTTCAGTTTTCAGTTGTCAGTTTTCAATTGACCCTAAACACCGTTATACGCTCTCTTTTGGATTCACATATACCGTATTGTGGTTATCATATATCACCATTCCGGGTTTAGCTCCGTTGGGTTTGCGTACGTTTTTTACCAAAGTGTAATCTACCGGAACGTTTTCTGACATTTTTCCTTTGCTGTGATACGCTGCCAATGCTGCTGCTTCCAGAAGTGTTTTTTCAGGCACTTTTTTACCTTGGGTCACAATGATCACATGAGAACCTGGTATTTCTTTTGTATGGAGCCATATATCTGATTTTGCGGCTGTCTTAAGTGTTAAAATATCGTTTTGCTTATTGTTTTTCCCAACCAATATCGCATAGCCTTCAGAGGATGTAAATGATAAGGGCTGGGATTGGACTTTCTTATTTTTCTGTGTCATGTTTCTCTTTTTAAGATAATTTTCATCAATAAGTTCTTGTCGTATTTCTTCAATATCTTGTGAAGAAGAAGCATCCTCTATATTTAAGAAAACTGATTCTAAATAGTCAAGCTCTCTGTTAGTTTCTTCAAGCTGAATAAGCTTTTCTTTATATGTTTTCTTTGCTTTGTTATATTTTTTAAAATACTTTTGCGCATTTTCCGATGGAGATAGATGTTCATCCATTGGGATCTCAATTATTTCTCCTGGATTATAATAGTTTTCAAGACGTGCATGAGAGCTGCCATCCTGAATGCGATAGAGGTTTGCATTAATAAGTTCTCCGTACAGCCTGTAGGAGTCTGCTTTTTCAGCTTCCATTATTTCTTCAAGGAGCCTTTGTTTTTTCAGTCCAAGCTTATCAAGAAGAGAATGCACATGCTTATGCAGGTCTGCGGATTTCTGCTTAAGCCTATTTTGAGTATCTTTATTAAAATAAAAGGCTTCAACTGCCATGCTGATACTATCAAAATATTTTATTTTATAATACTTAACTGCATATTCCGTGGGAAATGAATAAAAATCAACCAGATTATCCATTTCGTCAGATAAAAGGCAGGGCTGATATTTTTTGTTTTTAACTAAGCTGACAATGTTCGAGAAATAGTAATACAATGCATCAAATGACTCTTCAGAGATATTTTTAGAAGGCATGTCTTCGTCAATATCTGCCAGTTCACAAATCTGTCGGGCTATAAACGGACTCATTCCCTGAAAGGACTGATAAATGGATTTGATAATGGGCGCATTGGCTTCAGTAAGTTTTTCTTTAAATAAATATTTATCAGCAGTTAAAGGGGAAATTTTACTTTGGTCCGGAGGTGATACATATTCTTTTCCGGGCAGGATCTGACGATAACGGTTAACGTCTATTGAAATCTTTTTAATACTATCGAGTATTTTATTTGATTCCGCATCAATAAGTATTATATTGCTGTGCTTGCCCATTATTTCAACTATCAGTTTTTTCATGGAAGGGTAGCCTAATTCGTTATAAGACTCTATATGTATCTCTACGATACGCTCAAAGTCTCTTTGGATGATTGAAGATATGCGGCCTCCTTGAATATGTTTTCTTAAGAACATGCAAAAATTAGGAGCTGACGGAGGGTTGTTTTTCGATGAATTCATCAGATGTAATCTGGGGTAGCTGCTGCTTGAAGAAATGAGCAGCTTATAATTCACTCCGTTTGCACGTATATGTAAAGTGATTTCATCACTTTCAGGCTGATATATTTTTTCTATTTTACCGTTTGAGAGGAGACTATTAAGCTCCCAAACCATATTGGATGTTACTATCCCGTCAAAAGGCATTGCTTTCACTTCCTTAATGTTTAAATATGTTCTTTCGGAACAATGTGAATATGCTTCTTTGAAGCAGTGTGAGTATAAATATGTGCTTCGCACAATGTAAGTGTAAGTAATTTAAGATTTATGCGAATTAAGATTGCTAATATAAAATCCACTAAACTATTGTTAAACTATAGTTGAACGATTGTGTCTAACGATGCGAAGTATCCATACTCCATACTCTATACTCTATATACTGATGCGCAGCATCATCAGACGCCGGACCTGAAACCGGAGACCGGAGACCGGAGACCTCTATTATTGTATCATTGTTTAAAAAGATGTGGAAATATTATTCACCATTATATACAATATTATCATAAGGTCAAGAATTAACTAAGAACTGATTTAAGTCTCAGGTTTCTGGTGTCGGGTCTCAGGAATTTAAATGAAAGCTGAAAGGAGTATACAATGGAATTTTGGAAAATGCACGGTGCAGGAAACGACTTCATTATAGTTGACAATAGAAAAAAAGTAATAGAAAATAAGCCCCAAACTGCCATTGAAGTATGCGACAGACATTTCGGTGTAGGTGCAGACGGTTTAGTACTGGTTGAATATTCTCAAGCTTATGATATAAAAATGGATTTTTATAACTCTGACGGTTCCCATGCAACTATGTGCGGAAATGCTATTAGGTGTTTTGTAAAGTATGTCTTTGATAATAAGATATTAGACAAGGCAGCTTTTACTGTTGAAACCGGAGACGGACCTAAAGAGGCGACGGTATTGAATACTGATGAAAAGGAATCCGTAGTCAAAGTGAATATGGGACGCTGGGATTTTTCAGCGCCTACTGTAATACCCAATATAACGGATGCAAATGGAAAGGAATATATTTGCCAGCAAATTGAAGTATTAGACAAAAGCTTTGAGCTTTCCTGTGTACATATGGGTGTGCCCCATGGTGTTATTTTAGTAGATGAAATATGTGAGGAAGATACTATCAGGTATGGTTCTGTATTGGAAAAACATCCTGATTTTCCTCAGGGTATCAATGTTAATTTTGTAAAGGTTATAGATGAATCGCATATAGAAGTGGATACATGGGAGCGAGGAGCAGGGAAAACACTGGCATGCGGCACCGGGATATGCTCTTCTGCAATAATAGCAAATTTTTTGAATAAAATAGGGAAAACTGTTGAAGTCAAAGCGGCAGGCGGAATATTAAAAGTAACTTTGAATTCCGGCAGCGTAATAATGGAAGGTAAAGCAGTTACAATTTGTAAAGGCACTACAGTCCACATATAGGAGGAAAAAATGATAAAAAGCATGACAGGATTCGGCAGAAGTGAATATTCTGACGGTAAACGAAATATTATGGTTGAAATAAAATCAGTCAATCATCGTTACAATGATATTTCAATCAGAATGCCGAAAAAATACTCCTTCGCGGAAGAAAAAATTAAAAATTTTATCAAAGAAGTTGTTAAAAGAGGAAAAATAGACATTTCAATAATTGTAGAAAATATTACCGAAAATGATTCTAATGTTCAATTAAACACTATGCTGGCGGCCCAGTATTATGAAAGTCTTAAAATTCTTGGAGATGAATTTGACTTAAAAGATAATATTACATTATCTTTGATTGCATCGCTACCTGATGTTATGAGGCTTAAACCCGATATAGATGATGAAGAGGCTTTTATTAAAATTATTCAGATACCTGTGATGCAGGCAGTGCAAAAATTAGATGAAATGAGAAATGATGAAGGATGCAAACTAGCAGAAGATATTATTTTAAGAGGAGATTTAATCTTAGACTTCGTTAACAAGATCGAGGAGAGAGCACCATATGTCGTTACCGAATATCGCGATAAATTACAGGAAAGGATCAAAGATCTTCTCGGTGATAACATTATTGTAGATCAGGAACGAATTGCAATGGAGACGGCTTTGTTTGCTGATAAATGCAGTATTGCGGAGGAGCTGGTACGACTTAAAAGTCATATCATTCAATTAAAAAGGAATGTGGAAAAAAGCCAGGAGCCTTCCGGCCGAAAGCTTGATTTTATAGTCCAGGAAATGAATCGTGAAGCGAATACGATCGGTTCAAAAGCCAACGATTTAGAAATTACAAACATGGTGGTAGAAATTAAGAGTGAGATCGAGAAAATAAGAGAACAAATTCAAAATATTGAATAATTCGTATGTTTCTATTGAAATATTGTCACTGATACATTATATTAGATAATAATAATTTTACTGAAAGGTGGCAAAATAATGGGCGTTAAGTTAGTGAATATTGGATTTGGAAACATCGTCTCAGCAAATCGTGTTGTAGCCATTGTAAGTCCGGAATCCGCACCAATCAAAAGAATAATTCAAGAAGCGCGGGATAATGGATTATTAATCGATGCTACATATGGAAGAAGAACACGTGCAGTTATAGTTACAGATAGTGAACATATAATATTATCTGCTATGCAGCCTGAAACTGTTGCCAACAGACTGACAGACAAAAACGACTAATATAACGAAAAGATGAGAGGAGAATGTATGAAAAAAGGATTATTAATTGTAATCTCCGGACCATCAGGAGCTGGGAAAGGCAGCATATGCAAGGAACTCACGAAAATGCTTAATTTAGATATATCCATATCTGAGACTACGCGGCAGCCAAGAGAAGGGGAGGTAGATGGGAAAAACTACTTCTTTGTTACTAAGGAAGCATTTATGGATAAGGTTCAAAAAGATGGATTTCTGGAATATGCCGAGGTTTATGGAAATTTTTATGGCACACCAAAGGATTACGTTATGAGCAAAATAGAAGAAGGGAAGGATATTGTTTTGGAAATAGACTTCCAAGGAGCACTTCAAGTAAAGGAAAGATATCCTGAAGGAGTCTTCATATTTATTCTTCCACCATCATTAGAAGAATTAAAAAACAGGATCGTTCATAGGGGTTCGGAGACTGAAAAAAGTTTAGAGGAGAGATTTGGCAGTGCACTAAAAGAAATATCCTATATTGACAAATATGATTATTGTGTTATAAATGATGAAGTAGAAAAAGCAGCAAATAAAGTAAAAGTAATTATAGAAGCGGAACACTATCGGGTCACCAAGGAAATATACAATTTGATTCAAAAATATAAGGAGGAAATGAAATGCTCTACCCTTCAGTAAATCAATTAAGGGATAAGGTGGATAGCAAGTATTCTCTTGTTATTCTAACTGCAAAACGTGCAAGGGAAATTATTGATGGAAGTCCAAAACTTATTGATACGGATATAGAAAAGCCGGTATCCATAGCTGCGATTGAGATCGCAGAAGGTCTTGTAAAATATAAACGGGAAGAAAAAAATAATAGTATAAATGGTGGAGTATAGTATATATGAAACACGTAGTTGTGGGCGTTTCGGGAGGGATAGCTACTTATAAGGCATTGGATGTGATAAGCCGCCTTAAGAAGCAAGGTATCAATATTCATGTTATAATGACCAAAAACGCCTGTGAATTTGTGACACCTTTGTCGTTTCAAACAATTTCACAGAATTATGTAATAAGCGACATGTGGGCTGAGCCTAAGACATGGGAAGTTGAGCATATTGAGTTATCGAAAAAAGCAGATGCTTTTCTCATCATTCCTGCTACTGCAAATCTTATTGGGAAAATAGCAGCAGGCATTGCTGATGATATGCTTACCACTACCGTTATGGCTGCAAAATGCCCTGTTATTTTAGTGCCGTCAATGAATACTAATATGTATGAAAACCCTATATTTCAGGAAAATATGCAAAAGCTTAAGGCCATAGGGTATCATTGTATGGAACCGGCCGAAGGCAGACTTGCCTGCGGAGATTATGGAAAAGGAAAGCTTCCTGATCCAGAAGATATCGTAGGATATGCTTTAGAAGTATTAAACAGAGGAACAAAGAAAGATTTTGACGGTAAAAAGGTACTGGTTACAGCAGGACCTACCATTGAAGCTATTGATCCCGTAAGATTCATTACAAACCATTCTTCCGGGAAAATGGGATATGCCATTGCGGAAGAAGCATATAACAGAGGAGCCGAAGTTGTTTTAGTTTCGGGGCCTGTTCATCTGTCCTGCTCAGATGGAATAAAAAGAATCGATATTCAAAGTACTCAGGATATGCTTGAGGCTGTTTTAGCTCATGAATCATGGGCAGATGTAATTATCAAAGCTGCAGCTCCTGCAGACTATAGACCGGCAGCTGTTTCCGACAGCAAAATCAAAAAGGGTGAAGAAAGTCTAGAAATAAAATTTATTCGTAATCCGGACATTCTTATGGAACTCGGAAAAAATAAAGGAAAAAAAATACTTGTCGGATTTGCTGCTGAAACACAAAATGTAGTTGAATATGCCAAGGAAAAGATAGTGAAAAAGAATCTTGATTTTATTGTTGCCAATAACGTTACGGAAACAGGAGCAGGATTTAAAAGCGATACAAATATCGTGAAGATAATAGATTCACAAGGGAATATTACCGAGTATGATATGAAAACGAAAAAAGAGGTAGCGAATATTATACTAGATAAAGTTAGATTATACACAGAGTAGGTAAACTACTCTATTTTTTTACGGGGTGGGTTTTATGCTTTTTCTTCAAGTTGTTCTGAATAAAAAAACCGATCAAACGGACTATTTATATACTTATACATGCAACGAGAATGTAAGTATAGGTGATCGCGTACTGGTTCCTTTCGGACAGGGAAATAAAGTGACAGAAGGCTTTGTATTTGATATATCGGATAGAACAGATATAAGTCCATCGAAACTTAAATCTGTTCTGGAGGTAATTCGTGATGGGGTATCTTTGAATAAGGAAACGATAGAATTGTGCTGTTGGATGAAGGAAGAATATAACTGTCGTTACATAGATGCGATTTCATGCTTTATTCCGGCAGGAGCGGCGATAAATAATAAGAAGTTAGTATATCTGGTAAAAGAAGATCATACTTTAGAAAAAGATACATTAGAATATCAGATCGTCCAATTGCTGCGTCAGAAAAAAAAGATGTCATTAAAACAAATAACAAAAATTTTAGGAGAAAAAGCTGAAAGTAAAGTTGGAGCATTAAGGAATAAAGGTATTGTTGCAATAGATGAAATATTGGAAAGCAGGGTGAATTCCGCGTATGTTTCTTTTGTCAGGTTGAGGGATAAAGATGCAGCCAAGAAGTATATTGCAGAAAAGAAAAATGCTCTTCGTCAAATACAGGCATTGGATTTATTACTTGAAGCGAATGAGGTTTCCTGTGCATATTTAAAAAATGAATACGGAATAGGAAGAGAAACTTTAAAAGCATTGCAAAACAAAGGCTTTGTTGAAATTTTCAATATGGGAAAGAGCAGAATTCCATATCTGAATGTTGATGGCGAAGAAAACGATATTTCTGAACATACATTTGAACAGCAGGAGGTTTTAAAAAAAATAATACCCTCTATTGAAAAAGGCATACACCGCACTTTTCTTTTGCATGGTGTCACAGGAAGCGGAAAAACAGAAGTGTATATGCAGGCAATTCGAAAAACCTTATTAATGGGCAGAAATGCAATAGTATTGGTTCCTGAGATATCTTTGACGCTGCAGATGATAGAAAGATTTAAAGGCAGATTTGGAGAAGATGCCTTGGCCGTATTACATAGTAAGCTGTCATTAGGTGAAAGATACGATGAATGGATGCGTATAAAAAGAGGGGATGTACGCATCGTAATCGGAGCACGGTCCTCTCTTTTTGCTCCCTTAAAGGATTTAGGTATTATTATAATTGATGAAGAGCATGAGTCTTCATA
>JAAYPU010000077.1 GCA_012519645.1 Clostridiales bacterium
ATCCACTCTTTATAATTTTCCGCTAATTCATTATCCATATATTCATATGGTTTGCCTTCTTCCGCAATTTGCCGACACTCTTCAAAAAGTGCTTCATAGGCAAAATAATTGTTGCTAATTAATTCCCCTGCTTTGTTATACATTTTCGTGTTATTGTTAGTATCTTCTTCTGATGTGTTTGCATAAAACATAAAATCTTCTGTTACTAGCATTAATCTATATTTTCCGTTCATTCCTTGCGCCTTCTTTCTGTTAGTGTTATCGCCGGTTTTAAGGATAAGCCGGCAAACCTTTTTAACCCCTGTTATGCTTCCTTGGCTTGGTATTTATGTAATTGCCGATCATCCATATATACCCCTACATAATCGCTAAACTTGCTTTTTACTACCTTCTTTTGTGTTTGCTTGTCGGATATAAATTCATTCGCAACCGGCACACCATTTTCCACCTTGATCTGTTGGAGTTTAACCCCTGTTTCTGTTACTTTGATTACTTGATATGCTCGATATATACTGCTATCCGCCGGTCTATGCATACATAAAATATCACCTGTGTTATATGGATTTACTATCTTTTCAGCTTCTTTCACCGCAATGATTTTGACTATGGCAGCATAGGGATCTGTTAACACTCCGCCGCTTGCCCCTCCGTCTAAAATCTTATACGTGACATTGACCGTTCCGGCGGTTATTATCTCACACCTTCCCCACTTTTGTATCTGTACTACATATCCAGGCTTTATATTTTTATTGGAGAACTGCAACCCGCCAATTTCAGAAAGGCAATTTTCTAAGAAGGCCAATTTATCAATCTCGTATTCGACCCTATCCAATGTATCATCAATCCACCCCTGATAATATTCGGCTGTTAAAGGCTCGCCTGTTCTAATGCTTTTTAAAACATGACCGTTGTTTATTCGCTCAATCAATTCTTCATAGTGGATAATGTTACCTTCCAACTTCTTAATCGTGCTGTTACACTCTTTGATTCTGTTATGCAAATATACCGGATTTTTTAACTTTGTCTGATCTGCCGTTGCTCTTGCCGTCTCCGCTCTTTCCTTAAAATAATCTGACTTGCGATATTCTTCAAAACCTTTAAAATATCTGTCGAATATTTTATCTCTGCGACGTTTAAATGCTTGACTTCCTGAATGCCCAGCAATTATCGGCTGTGTAAAAAATGCTATATCACCCCTCATTGAATTCATTTCTTTTTGAAGGTTTGCACCTCTTTTTTCTGCATTCTCTGCGTATTCCTCATAACGCTCCGCCCGGTTTTCGGCTCTTTCCGCTTTCCTGTTTAATTCTTCTTCATAGGATAATCTTTCGCCAATTTTCCCAGCGTTTTCAAGTCCTAGCTTTTCGGCAATTCGCACCGCTTGACCATGATAATGTATTGATCTGCTTACCCATGCCCCGGCTGTCTTGCTCCATAAAAAATTAGACTTGATTTCCTTTTTCTGATCTTCCGACAAGGCTAAATATTCGGACTTGTCAAAATGCATTTCTATTTTTTGCGTTTCTTTGTTTAATAAATATTTACCCATTATTACACCTCTTTTAATAAATTTTATAAGCGTTACGGGAAATTGCTTTCCCGCCCCGGAATTTTACCGGGCAAGAACCTAGGAAATTTATTTTATGATAATGCCCTGTGAAGCACACCATACATTCTGTTATTCCAAAATGAGCTAGGCTCCGATGCCTCTTTAATGTGCTTATACAACCCATCAATACTGCCGATGGCTTTGATTTTTGTTTTTAAAAACCTATATATAAATTCAGAATCATTTTCAACTCTCAATTTTTTTGTTTCGTTTAATACAACAGTCGATTCTTTAAAATCAAAATCTATGATAATGTTTTTGAATTTTACATCATCTAATTTATAGATGATGTTATTTATTTCATTTGGTTTTATCTCATATATTATTCTTTCTCTCATTGTTTTCCCTCCTTATAATCCATATTGATACTTGTTATACACCTGTGCCATGCTATGTAATTTTGTTCTAGCCGGATAATCAAACCCGGCTATATAATCCCTCACCTGTTCGCTCCAATAACCCTCTTGATCAATAATCTTTTTTGATTCTTCTTTCACCTTCTTTGTTATAGTTTTTTTCATATTGTCCTCCTGTTTGTTGGTATAACTCATTATACCACGACTATTTTTATTTTGCAACATTATTTTTTCACTTTGTAAAATATTTTTTTTGATTCTCCCTTCCTGTGAAATGAATGTTTTATTGTGTTATGCCGAAATTCCACAACCGTCGGTAAATTCTTCCGCTGTGATCTCAAACCATTTTGATAAGTGCTGATAATGTTCTTCTTTGATACAGTTGATTGTATCGACATTATAGCGTTCTGTTATTGGTGCAACCTTCTTTAAATGATTAATCATTTCTTCCGTAGTCTTTATTTCTTTATCGGTTTTACAGTAATATGTAAATTCCTTGTAATAGTCTGTCCTTGGATCATCCTCACCATAATAATAAAACCATATTTCCTGAAACTCTGCGTGGCTAAAGCCAGCAGGTTCTAACGTACTTTCCAACTTC
>JAAYPU010000078.1 GCA_012519645.1 Clostridiales bacterium
CTTCTGGCATTATAGTCCTTCAATATTACGGTATCTTCATCTCCAATGCTTATATCAATAACCGTGCCCCTTCTGTCTATGTATACTGCAATTTCCTTCCCTGTTTCCTCCGTTATATCACAGATTTCAGCAATTATTTCCTCCGAAGCCAGCTGATATTTGTTAACAGATGATTCTTTCAAACCTTCCAGTCTTTTTATTATTGACTTTTTAAAACCTGACGTGTTTTCCATTCAACCACCCTTGTGCTCATAGTTTGCTATTAGATATTTTAACATACAATTACACACAATATAATGAAACAAAAAAATGTTCCCGGCTTCTGCAAAGCATGCCACATGGTTCGGAACATTTCCGCCATAAAAATTTATCAAAAAAATTTGGCACATAACATATATCAATTAATACGATTATTTTAAGATACTTATTGATAAAAGCCGGTATTTTTGTCTATAATTAAAAAGCAGCATACAACTTACAAAGGAGTGTAACCGTGAAACGCGATGCAATATTGACAACCTTGACTGATATACTCAGTTTTTCAAAAATAATAACTGCATTTTTTGCATTAATTTTGGTTTATTGTATTTCTACTTCAATTTATACTGTTAAAGACAGCGAAATAGGTATTTTGCGTACCTTCGGAAGTATTACTGAAATAACCCAGTCAGGTATACACTTCAAGCTCCCCTATCCTGTTCAGCAAGCTGATGTTATAAATATAAACAAAGCAAATATCATAGAAATAGGCGTCAATAATATCAAAAAACAAAAAAATGAAAAGCTGCAGAAAAACTCTGTTCATATTACTGAAGACGGTAACATACTATGGGTTTATATGGTTGTTGAATGGAAAGTATCAGATCCTAAGGCATACTTAATAAATGCGGAAAATCCGGATGAAATGCTTGAGAATGCTATAATTGCTTCCATAAGATCGGTTATTGGCAATTCAGCCATTGATTCGTTGATGGGCAGTAAAAAAATTGATGCACAAATAAAAACAAAAGAACAGCTTGGGAAGCTTATCTCGACATATAATATAGGTATAGAGATTTCAGATGTTAAAATTAAGGAGGCTCATCCCCCTGCACAGGTCAGAGAATTTTTTGACAATGTTTCTGCTGCAGAAAGCCAAAGGAATGCACTGATTTCCAAGGCCGAAGAGTATAAGAATAAAAAACTTGCTTCAGCAAAAAGCGAAGCACAGAAAATTTCAATGGAAGCCGGGGCTTATTCAAAAGAAAAGCTGAGCAGAGCAAAGGCCGAAACAGCGAAGTTCGATAGTTTATACGAACAATATAAGCTGAGCAAGGATGTTACCAAGTCAAGGCTCCTTATAGAAACCCTTGAGGAAATCCTTCCCGGATGCAATATATATATAGTAGATAACCGCAGCGGTACTGTCAATTACATCCCGATTAATGAATTTGAAGGTGATGAACAATGAATACATCCAATAAGCTGAACCAAAAGAGAAGAAATATATTTACGGATCTGCTGATGAAAAAACTGCTTATGATATTTCTGTTGATATTTTCCATAGCCCTTGTTATTTCAAATATCCTTGTAGTCCAAGAGGATGAGATGGTTGTAATCAAGCAGTTCGGAAAGATAGAAAAAATAATAGACAAACCCGGGCTCTATTTTAAGCTGCCTTTTATCCAAAATACCGATTTATTAACCAAAAAGCTTTTAAACTTTGAAGTTCAGCCAATCACTGCTTTTTCAAAAGATAAAAGGAATATCATCGCAGTAAGTTATGCCATCTGGAAAATAACAGAACCATACAGCTTTATACATAATGTCGCCAATATAGAAAATGCTGAAGCCTTGATAGAAAACTCAGTCCAGACAGCTTTAAGACAAAAGTATAGCCAATTATCCTATATTGAAATCATAAGAGGTGCTGTCTCAGGGAAAGACTATAATGAGGAGATTACGGCGGAAGTAAACAGGCAGCTTCATAACACAGGTATCGATATGTTGGATGTAAGACTCAAGCGTACCGATCTGACTGCGGAAGATGAGGAAATGGTATATGCTGCAATAAAATCAGAGAGAGAAAAAATTGCGAAACAGCATATTACCATAGCAGAAAACGAAGCTTCACAAATAGAAGCTGAGGCCGACACAGAAGCTGAAATGATTATTTCGCAAGCGCACTCTGCAGCTGAAGAAATAAAAGGAAAAGCAGATGCTGAAGCAGCAAAAATTTATGCAGAAAGCTACAATAAGGATCCTGAATTCTATAAATTCATAAGAACTCTTGAATCTTACAAAAAGACCATGAATGATAAAACCACAATAATACTTCCCATAGATTCACCCTATACAAAGCACCTGACAGGAAACTAATTCAAACTACTTACAAAATCCAACACTTCTTTTGCATGCCCTTTTGCTTTTACATTTCTAAATTCTTTAATCAAATTTCCTTCTTTGTCAAAGACGAAGGTGGATCTTTCTACTCCTAAGTATTCTTTCCCATATAATTTTTTCATTTTCATTACCTTAATTAGAGCTATTATTCAAGCCCCTTTGCGAATATTTGCATGTAAACCATATGTTATTGCAACAAAATATCGAGATCATCGAAATATATGTTTCTCTGCCAACGGGTAACAGTGAAAATATATTTCATATGTAAAGCAAGTATATTATGAAAAGAACGATAGAATTTCTTCTATCGTTCCTGGTTACCTGGCGGTGATCTACTCTCCCGGGACCCTGCGGTCCAAGTACCATCGACACTGGAGAGCTTAAC
>JAAYPU010000079.1 GCA_012519645.1 Clostridiales bacterium
CACTCGGAGAGCGTGGATTGAAATTGCGATATTATCAACATCAGGTTTTTTTGTTGGGTCGCTCTCCACTCGGAGAGCGTGGATTGAAATAAGATTATCATCTTCTAATGCCAACTCCGGATATGTCGCTCTCCACTCGGAGAGCGTGGATTGAAATCAAGCGTAAGGGAATAGATTATAATATTCTAAAGTCGCTCTCCACTCGGAGAGCGTGGATTGAAATAAAAGACTGCTCCACCACCCAAAGGCGGTATAAATGTCGCTCTCCACTCGGAGAGCGTGGATTGAAATCTTCATAATATGAAGATTCCGGTTTAGTAGTATAGTCGCTCTCCACTCGGAGAGCGTGGATTGAAATACGAAAACGCTAAAGCTCATGGTTGGTGGGATGAAGTCGCTCTCCACTCGGAGAGCGTGGATTGAAATATTTAGTTGCTCCATCCGTGCATTAGCCTCTGATGTCGCTCTCCACTCGGAGAGCGTGGATTGAAATTGGCAATTTAATTTGGAAAAGAGAAGAAAATTCTAGTCGCTCTCCACTCGGAGAGCGTGGATTGAAATAGGAAATGGTATCCAAGGGACTTATACCAGGTGAAGTCGCTCTCCACTCGGAGAGCGTGGATTGAAATTACCAACACACCATCTTTAAGGTAACCAAACCCTAGTCGCTCTCCACTCGGAGAGCGTGGATTGAAATAGAAGAAATCAAAGAGTATTTCAGAATATGGAAAGTCGCTCTCCATTCGGAGTGTGGATAGAAATGGTGCAAAGTTATAGTTGAAAGGAGTGTTTTAAGCATGTATGAATTGCTAAAACGTATTGATTTTTCGAAAAGGAGAAATAATCCAGAAAAAGATGAATTGAAAAGAAAATTTATTAAGTGGCTTGACTCTCATTATCCTGAAGTAAATACTGTCGAAACTTATTTTACAGATGCAATATTTTTTGCCAACAACTCATCTTTAGGACTTGATATAGTAGAAGTAATTTCTGATGAAGATGAAGGAATAACAAATTATCATAAAGCTTTAATAAAGCACTTTGAATCTAAAGGCTATGATATCACTGCTGTTCTTGATAAAACCTAGACAATATATAGCCAGATTATATCAGTTGAAAGAATTTTTAGATGATTATGAAAAACAGAAATAATAATTGTAATTAATTGGCGACAATATAATGTAAAGAAAACATATAAATAAACAATATAAGTTTAGAGTAAATGCCAGGCGAATGCCTGGCATATTGAATATCGTATCAAATAGCCATATAATGATAGCAAACAGTATGTACGAAATTAAAGGGAGGTTATTTTATTAAGAATATTGCTAGCATTATTACATCTTCCCGTATTGTATTTGCGATATTAATGGTTTTGGCAGTGCCTTTTTCTGCCGCATTTTGGGTTTGTTATCTCTGTGGCGGATTAAGCGATATGGTTGATGGGTTTATAGCCAGAAAACTGAATCAGCAAAGCGCAATAGGAGCAAAGATAGACAGCATTGCTGATTTGATTTTCGCTGCCGCAATTTTTATTGTGGTATTAAATTATATTGTTTTTCCCGGGTGGTTATGGCTATGTATTATTTTGGTTGCACTGCTGCGGATAATCAGTTACGTCATAGGGTTTAGCAAGTACCATTCTTTTTCAGCGCTGCACACTTACCTGAACAAAGCCACAGGTTTATTAATTTTTGCTTTTCCGTTGCTTTATGCCCTTGTCGGATCATTTGCCGCGGAAGTTATCATATGTATCGCAGCCTATGCTTCATCCGTTGAAGAAATGATAATTACGATAAAATCAAAAGAACTTAACCGTAATTTTAAAAGTATATTCATGAAGTAAATATATAATTTTTTATATAAACAGGTGTACAATGTGTTTGAACATTACATGCCTGTTTTTTTATTATTGTGGCAGGCTAATTTGTACATTATTGATGGAAAATATTATTATTTGATATTTTTATATTTTTCCGAAGGATTTTTTATGACTTGTGCGACTATCAACTTGAAAGCGCTTTTGACATCAGGATGAGTATAATTGCGATGAATAAGGAGGGGTATCTATTGAAATTGTATAGAAAATCTGCATTTCTGCTTGCATTAATAATATCATTCACATTTGCTCTTGTTGGCTGCGGTGAATCCAATACCGTTTCGAGATATATCATTTCGGATAGGCAATATACCGAAAAGAGCGATTTGGAAAGAGCAGACCAGCCAGAACAACTGACAGTAGGAAAGGACGTTTATGCCAGCGTATATTTTATCGAATCCCCAAAAGGCATGGAGTATACGGTAAAATGGTTCGTTAATGGTAATGAAGTAAAAACCGATAAGCAAAAAATGCCGAGTGACAGAGAAGGCATGATAGTTTTTGCTTTGGAAGGAGATAAGGTCATAGCCGGTACACTGAAAATAGAAATTAGTTTTGGCGGCGATATTTTAGCTTCAAGGGAGCTTGTAATAGCCGGGGAATGAGGAAGGTCCAATGAATATGGCGGAAAACAGAAAGGAAGAAAAGTTCATATCGCTGTATCAGGTTTTTGTTGATGAAATCTACCGGTATATTTTTCTGCGGACGGGACTGGACGCCGCACTGGCGGAAGATTTAACACAGGAGATATTTCTTGACGTGTTTAAAAGCATGAACGAGTTCAAAGGGCTGTGCTCCAACAGAACTTGGATATTCAGAATTGCCAGAAACAAGCTATTTGACTTCTACCGAAAACAGTACCGGCAAAAAATAGAGTTTGTTGATATTGACAATCCGCTCACCGATGGTCTGAACTATGCAGAACAGGATGCTGAAGAGCTGATGGAGTCTGCCCTTGAGAGTCAGATGGTCTGTGACTGCTTAAAAAGGATCCCGGCACATTACAGGATCACGCTGATGCTTAAATATGTGGACGGGAAAAGCGTTAAACAGATAGCGGAGTTTACGAATAAATCTTCAAAGGCCATAGAAAGCCTGCTGCAAAGATCAAGAAATGCTTTCATCAGAGAATACCGGTTAGCGCAACAGAAGGAGGGATCTGACCTGTGAAAAAAGATAAAAAGACGTACATCATATTGGAAAATGATGCATTGCCGACAAAGCAGCAAAAGGAAAAAATGCTTGCTCATATTTTGTCCGAGTATCACGTATATAAAGCTTCGCCCGCTGAGAGATTATTCAAGATGATTACCGTATACCCCTGGAGATTTGCCTTTTGTTTTTCCACCGTACAGGCGGTATTGTTCACCATGATTTGGGGAACAGGTTACACGAATCTGATACTCAGAGTGTTTGGAGGTTAATGATATGGAATTCTTTTTTGAGGTATTGAATCATCCGAAAGAAGCATTTCGGAATAGAAATAAAATGGCAGCATGGTTTCTCGTCGCATTTACAATATTGATCAATACGGTATTCGGGCCGCTTTTGGCTTGGTTTGGAGGCCCTTTTCATCCGGTTCCCAACATTTATTGGATGCTGCGCACCACTTTATTGGGATGTCTCAGCTATTTTGCGATATGTGCTGTGCTCTGGGTTATATGCAAAGGCTTTGGCAGTAAAACGCCCCTTAACGTTTATATTCAAACCTGGGGTCTTACATTCTTCCCTACTTTGCTGTGTTCGATTGCAGTTGCATTCAGCGAGACCTTTTTCACTGTCTTTTGGAATAACAGTATCTGGGGGATGCTGTTGAGTATTGTGTTCATAGGCATACTGATATGGAAAACGATCCTGTACGTAATTTTTCTGAGAGAAGTAGCCGAACTAAAGAGCGGCAGAATGGCAGGAGCATTTGTCATAATCGGGATAATGATTATTGTGCTAGCGTCGTTTAATGGATATATCGGGCTGAAGACGCCTGTACTGTAAAAAAACCGATTTAGCTTCATAAAAAGGTGATGATTGGATTTAAACTCGTTCCGGATACACATTGTGTATTCCGAATCAATGAATCCAATCGTTTTTCTTTTTTGTAAAAGTTGAAAATAATATTGAAATTACTTAACATCAGGCCGGAAATTATATATAATCAAATCTGTATATAAAATATGCAATATAATTGGTTGATATATGTCAAAAAAATTAAAATTAACAAAATATATGCTGGACTGACCAGATACATATGTTATATAATAAACATAATTGAAGGAGTTCGGTCAAATTCAGGGACGGGAATTTTCAGAAGATTCAATCTTAATGAAAATGAACTGTTTCAATTACAATTTTTCTAATGTACACAGGAGCGAAAGAACTATGAATAATTGTTTAATAGGAAGTATGCTTAATAATAATGCTTTGTCTTTTCCCCATCAAATCGCCTTGGAATGTGACGGGACAATCCTCACTTGGTCAGAATTGGAACATAAGGCTGATCGTGTTGCGAGAGGGTTGACGAGGATTGGTGTGAAAAAGGGTGATCATGTAGCGATTTGGTCAACGAACTCTGTAAATTATGTTGTAACGTTTTATGCCTTAACTAAGCTCGGGGCAGTAGCCGTGCTTGTAAATTTCAGCTGGAACGAATATGAAGTCATGCGCGCTTTGAAGGATACGGATGTAAGCTGCCTAATTTTTGATTCCGGTTACAGTAAAATGAGCTTTATAGATATTTGCAGAAAAGAGATAACCCATAATGGAGTAGAATGTAAATGTGAAAAACTGCCCGTGCTTAAAAATATAATATATATGGGTCAGGATGAAACGGATTATGTGACTTTGGAAGATATAGCGGCTCTTGGTTCGGAAGCAGAGACATCAGAGGAGTCATCCTCGGATGATACTGCAGTAATTATTTTTACTTCCGGAACGACAAGCATTCCAAAAGGCGTGATGCTTTCACATGCTTCATTGCTTTTTAATGCGGAAATCACGGCAAAAGCTTTGAGGGTCAATCAAAATGACCGCTTTTGTGCCATACTTCCCATGTTCCATTGTTTTGCTCTTGTTACAAATGTTTTAACGGGACTTACGTGCGGAGGCTCTTTAATAATTCCGGTCAAAGATGAATTTAAGAATCTTACACAATTCATAGAGGAAAGAGGATGTACTGTTTTAAATGCAGTGCCGACTATGCTGATACGTCAGATAGCGCATAATAATTTTGAAGATCATAGTCTTTCAACACTTAGGACGGGGATAATCGGCGGAGCGTTATATTCTAAAGAACAATACATTGAATTCTGTAATAGATTTCAATATGAATCTCTTCTATCTTCTCTGGGTCAGACGGAGGCAACTGCGGCTGTGACCATGGTGGATTATGATGATACTCTCGAAGTGAAGGCTACAACAGTTGGCAAAATTATTGAAGGTATGGAAGGAAAAATAATTGATCCGGTTACAGGTGACGAACTTGAAATCGGAAATACAGGTGAAATATGTATCAGAGGAATTTGCGTGATGAAAGGATATTACGGAAATGAAAAACTTACTAATAATGTAATAGATGAAGAAGGTTGGCTTCATACATGAGATATAGGTATGATGGATGCAGCCGGGAATGTGCATTTATGCGGTAGAATTAAAGAAATCGTAATACGTGGCGGCGAAAACATCAGTTTAGCCGAAGTAGAAGAGGCGATTTTGAAAAATGACAGGGTTGCAGATGTGAAAGCCTTCGGTGTACCTGATTTTGAATTAGGAGAAAAAATTTGTGCTTGTGTAGTTTTGAAAAATGGAAAAAATTGCACTGAAGAAGAAATAATATCTGAAGCATCTAAAACTTTGGCAAGGTATAAGCTTCCAAGTTATGTATTTTTTATAGATGTCATCCCTCGTTCTGAAACAGGAAAGGTTTTAATATGCAAGCTCAAGGATAACGTAAAAGAAATATGTGAGCAGAAAAATATTGGCATAGAAATTGTTTGACCCGGATTTTCTCAAAACAAAAATTACTGGGGTGTTTATTGAAGTATCAATGAACACCTCTTTTTATTACCTAAAAAATGTCGGATATTGTGTTTTAATAGTTCATAAACAAGAAATTATATATTATAATATATTATGACCACGGTCATTCACTCTGGTCATGGCGAAAGGTATAGGAGCTTTATGATTATAGAAAAACCGGGATGAGCCTGAGTGATAACATTCCGGAAGTTAAATTAATGCAAAGGAGATGCACAGATGAGAGAGGATTTGCTTAATATGCGGAAGCTGATAATCAGAGTCCTGTTTATGGCATGTATGCTGTTCATATTGTCTGAAGGAACTGTTTTGGCCAGCCCCGGAGATACTATTTGGGCAAACGTCACAGTGGGAACCGATGAAGCTGTTCCCTGCAGATTTGAAATACTGAAAGAACCTGACGGCGAGAATAACGGAGAAGTACAGCTTGGAGTTTTTGCCGGATCGATTGATACTTCCTATGATTATGCAGGCGGCAAGCTGATCATTCCTTCTGTGGTTAGGTACAACGATAATGATTACGATGTAGTCAGTATCAGGGGTTCTGCATTCAGAGGGTTTACTAATTTGACCGGTGATTTGGTAATACCGTCTTCAATCACTTCCATAGGAAGCTATGCTTTTTATCAATGCAAAATAGAATCTTTGACCATCGGGGGAAACGTAGAGTCTATCGAGGACTATGCATTCTATGCTTGCAGTGAATTAACCGGCGAGTTATTCATACCATCCTCGGTTACTTCAATAGGAAACGGTGCATTCGGGATATGCGAGAAGTTATCCTCACTGCGGTTTGCTGAAGGAATTGAGCTTTCATCCTTGAAAGAGAGTGTATTTTCAAGTTGCTATGGATTGACAGGTGACTTGATTATTCCATCCTCGGTTACGTCGATAGGTAATAATGCTTTTTATAGATGCGAAAATCTATCCTCACTTACGTTTGAGGAAGGCAGCAAGCTTACTGCTATAGGTAATTCTTCGTTTTTTTATTGCATAGGAATAAGAGGAAATTTGACTATCCCATCCACGGTTACATCAATCGGTGAAAATGCTTTCAAAAGTTGCGGATTTAACGGCACTTTGACCATCGGAGAAAATGTAGAATCTATTGGGGGGAGCGCATTTTCTTATTGCAGCGGATTAAGGGGCAATTTGTTTATTCCTGAATCAGTCACTTCAATTGGGGGTTACGCTTTTGAAAGCTGCTATGAATTTTCTTCATTGCGGTTTGCAGAAGGATGCAAGCTTACCTCTATTGCAAACGGAGCCTTCAGGTATTGCAGTGGATTAACAGGCAATCTGACCATTCCATCTACGGTTACTTCGATTGGAAATAGTGCTTTTGATACTTGCCTAAGCTTAACAGGTTTGACCATCGGTGAAAATGTCATGTCTATCGGGGATTCTGCATTTTCTCATTGCGAAGAATTAACCGGTATTTTGACGATTCCATCTTCAGTTACTTCTATTGGAAAGTATGCTTTTCTTTATTGTGAAAATTTGGATTCACTAAGGTTTGAAGAAGACAGCAGGCTTGAAACAATAGGGGAGTATGCTTTCTGGAATTGCTTCAAATTTACCGGCGATTTGTTCATTCCATCTTCAGTTTCTACGATTGCAGCCAATGCATTTTTAGGCTGCAGCAGGCTCAGCAATGTTATTCTCTTAAGCGCTGTTGCCCCTGCAGTGAGCAGCAATTCATTCAGCGGATCATATCCGATTTACTATCCTTGTGAAGGAACAGGCTACGACACAGGTGTCTGGGAAACGGCCTATAATAGCCGCCTTCGAAGCGATAAGGAATCCACACCTAATGCTACCTTTACTGCCACAGGCTCTGATACAGGCATACTCAGCGGTGTGGCAAGCGGCATGGAATACAGCATGGATGACGGTGACAGCTGGTTTGATATAGCCGGCAACAGCATTGAATTGACAGGCCTTTCACCCTGTATCATTTCGGTAATAAAGAGGGGCGGCAAAGCCTTTATCAGGGATTCAGAGATCCAGACCATAACAGTCACAAAAGCGCCGATACCTGATTCAGTAGATAAGGCTGACTGCACCACTTTTTCAAATTACGACGGCAAGCTTATCGGCGTAACATCAGAAATGGAATATAAGCTATCCACAGACTCTGACTGGGAGGACGGCAATGACAGCGACATTACCGGACTTTCAAATGGCATTTACTATGTTCGCATCAAGGTATCAGGAACAGTTCTTGCCTCTGATAAGCTGATTATTGTGATAAACGAATATATTCCAGAGAGCGATGACTATATTCCGGCTCCTGTCAGCAGGGTCGAAAGCGGTGACAGCATTACCGGACAAAACTTTGAACAGCTTATTTCCGAAGGAAAAACTTTTACGGTGGATGGAGACAACGGAGCAAAGCTGGTATTCGACACCGATGCTCTAAAGGGAATTTCCGGACAGACTTCGGGCAATGTCAAGGTGGAGATGAAGGATGTTTCTGCTTCATATCAGGAAAGCTTTCCCGGCAAGCTGGTGTTTTCTCTGACTGTTTCTTCCGGCAACGAAATCATCAAGAATTTTGGCGGCGAAGTCACAGTTACTTTGCCATATGAACTGAAGGAAGGGGAAAATCCGCAAAATGTTACTGTTTGGCATCTTGCAAGCGACGGCACCATGACCTGTACCCGGTTTGCCGGACACGCAGTTAAGTTGGTATAATAATACCAAGAAAGGGCGTGGAACGGTTGGCAAAAAAGAGGA
>JAAYPU010000080.1 GCA_012519645.1 Clostridiales bacterium
ATCAATTATCAATTAATCTATACTCCATACTCCATAAACTGATTATTTGGACTGCTTGAAGCAGTCTTTTTTTAATGGGAAACATTCATAGGAGTTTTATCTGATGATAATTAAAGTGCGGAGGGTTGGAAGCTTTTTGTGTAATATAAATAAATCCTTTGCATAAATTTACATAGGATATTTTTTAAGGAGAGAAAGTACATGATTATTACTATAAGAAAATCAACCTTGATTATTTCAATAATTATAATTGTATTATTGCTTTCAGTAATACCATTATTGGGAGAGCGGGTTCTGGTGACTTCAGGTGTTAACAGAAGGCTGCCGATTTATTCCGTACAAACACAGGAAAAAAAGATAGCAATAAGCTTTGATGCTGCGTGGGGAGACGAGTATACTTTACAGATATTAGATATTCTTGATAAGTACAATGTAAAAACAACATTTTTTCTGGTAGGCTTCTGGGTCGATAAATATCCAAGCCATGTCAAGGAGATGAATGTCAGAGGTCATGAGATAGGCAATCATTCATCGACCCATCCTCATATGACACAGCTCTCCAAGGAACAAATGGCAAAAGAATTAAATAGTACGGGAGATAAAATAATGGCAATAACAGAAAAAAAGCCAAACCTATTCCGCCCTCCTTTCGGTGATTACAATAATATTCTTATAGAAACTGCAGAAGAAAATGGATATTATACGATCCAGTGGGATGTGGATTCTTTGGATTGGAAAAAAATCGGCAGCATACAGATCGTTGACCGGGTTGTAAGAAATGTAAAAAACGGCTCGATAATTTTATTTCATAATAATTCGGAATATGTATTGGAATATCTTCCGTTAGTGTTAGAAAAACTGCGGTCGGAAGGATATAAAATCGTTCCTATTGGTGAACTCATATATAAAGAAAACTATTATATGGACCATACCGGAAAGCAATGCAAAAAATCAAATGAAAAATGAGAATCAGTTGATTTTATTCATATTTAATAGGGGTAATGAATAGGATGTTTTAGATTACAGGTATAGCATTTGCCAAATAAATGTGCAGTAATTTGTGATTGTTTTTTTGATTGGACCATAAAAAACCGAGGTACAACTAATGCTGTGCTTAAGATACAGGAGTGTGAGAATATGGGGGATAATAGCTTGAATACAAATAACGTAATAATGGCAGGAGAGATATGCTCAGAAATGGAATTAAGTCATAAGTCCTATGGAGAAGGCTTTTATTCATTTTTTTTAAAAGTAAAAAGGCTTAGCGGATATAGCGATATAATACCGATTATGGTTTCCGAAAGGCTTATATTTAATATGGATATCCATAAAGGGCTTTACGTTTTAATAAATGGACAACTGCGAACTTATAACAAAATTGAAGAGGACAGAAACAAATTGGTTATTACAATATTTGCTCGTGAAATACGAGTTCTTTTGGATGAAGTCGTCAGGAACCCAAATAGAATTTATTTGGAAGGATTTATTTGTAAACCGCCAATTTACCGTTTAACTCCGTTAGGAAGAGAAATCTGTGATATAATGCTTGCCGTTAATAGGGCATATAATAAGTCTGATTATATTCCATGTATTGCATGGGGAAGAAATGCGAAATTTTCACAATCCCTTGAAGTAGGCGCACATATTAAGATATGGGGGAGGATCCAAAGCAGAGAATATAAGAAAAAAATAAATGACGAAAAGGTCGAAGTGAAAACCGCTTTTGAGGTATCGATATTAAAGATGGAAGGATAACTGAAAACTGACAACTGACAACTGATAACTGACAGTAAATGTGGATATTTTTCATTCCGAAAAATATCTTCCTCATCTTTCAGTTGACAGAATCCGTATGCCATTTCCTATAATAAGGAAATGGCATATGGATTTTTTTATTGCATACTATTATTATATAATATATACTATTAGTACCAGGTACTAATAAAATGCTTTGGGGGCACAAAATGAAAGGTAAAACAAAAAAATCTGAACGGCAGTATGAGTTGAAAAAAATAATGAGTGAAACACCTTTTGTCTCAGATGAGGAGCTTAGTGAATTTTTTAATGTGAGTATCCAAACTATTAGATTAGACAGACTTGAAATGGGTATTCCTGAATTAAGAGAAAGAACTAAAGCAGCCGCTCAAAAAAATTATTCAAAAATTGTGGGTTTAGGAATATCTGAGCTTATAGGTGAAATAATCGAACTTGAAATCAACGATCATGGGATTTCATTTTTAGAAGCCAGTTCAGAAATGGCTTTTGAAAAAACGGATATCATAAAAGGCCATTATATTTTTTCTATGGCAGAATCTCTAGCATTAGCAGTAATAAATACCAGAGCTGCTCTTACTGGTGTGGCAAATATGAAGTATAGCAAACCTGTGAGCGTTGGCGATAAGCTGATTGCTAAAGCAGTTGTTTCGAAAAAACGAAATGAAGATTATATTGTTCATGTAAAGATAATGGTGAAACAGGAGCAAGTCTTCAGAGGAAAGTTTATTCTGGTTCCGATTTTGGAAAATTAATAGGAGGTAGACAATGAAGATAGCTATAGACGGTATGGGAGGAGACCATGCACCCGGTGAAATAGTAAAAGGCTGTTTGGAAGCATTGAAGCAGATATCTCATGAGATTTATATAATCGGAGATGAACAAAAAATACAAAATGAATTAAATAAGTATACATATAATAAAGAAAAAGTGGCTATTGTACATACAACAGAAATTATTACAAGTGAGGATCAACCTGTAAAATCTATCAGAAGCAAGAATGATTCTTCTATGGTTGTAGGTATGAACATGGTTAAAAACGGAGAGGTGGATGTATTCATTTCTGCCGGCAATACAGGGGCATTAATGGCAGGCGCTTTATTTATTCTTGGACGCATTCCCGGTATTGACAGACCTGCATTAGCATCAGTGTATCCTAATCCGGCTATGAAAAAGGCATGTCTTTTAGTGGATGCAGGTGCAAATGCGGAATGCAAAGTGAACAACCTGGTGGAATTTGCCATCATGGGAAGTATTTATTGTGAAAAGGTATTAAATATTGAAAACCCGAGAGTAGGCCTTGTGAACATTGGGACTGAGGATGAAAAGGGAACAAAAACGGTTAAAGATGCTTATAAGATCATGAAAAAAACAGATTTGAATTTTATTGGCAATGTAGAAGCACGGGAATTGCAGAATAACATTTGTGATGTGATCGTATGTGATGGTTTTGTAGGCAATGTCATATTAAAGCTTTCGGAAGGAGTCGCATTGACATTTGTGCAGCTTCTGAAGAATAAAATAAGCGAAAGCTTTCTTGCAAAAGCTGGGGCGTTGATAATGTATAAAAAGCTTAAAGAGTTGAAAACTGATTTGGATTACTCAGAATATGGCGGGGCTCCGATTTTGGGAGTAAAAGGAGCTATTGTAAAAATACATGGAAACTCCGAATCAAACGCTGTAAAAAATGCGATATTAAAAGCGATACCTTATGTAGAAAACAATGTTGTAAGCATTATCCACGATGAAGTAGTCAAATATCATGAATTAGAGCAGAAGGAGGACAGTGATGAGTAAAGCTATAGGGATCGTCGGTATAGGAAGCTATGTGCCTGATAGAATAGTTACAAATTACGATCTGGAAAAAATAATGGATACAAGCAATGATTGGATATTGGAACGTACAGGCATTGAACGAAGAAGAGTAGCTGATAAGGATACAGCTTCTTCCGACTTGGGTGTAAAAGCAGCAGAAGCAGCTCTGGCAGATGCCGGGCTGTCTGCGGAGGATATAGATTTAATTATTACTGCCACGTTGTCGCCGGATATGATTTTCCCATCAACTGCTTGTGTTATTCAGGAAAAAATCGGAGCAGTCAATGCTGCAGCTTTTGACTTGAGTGCTGCCTGCACAGGCTTTATTTATGCTATAACTACTGCCAAGGCCTTTATTGCTTCCGGTGATGCTAAAAAGGTACTGGTCATCGGTACGGAAGCTATTTCCAAGATATTGAATTGGGAAGACAGAAAGACTGCCGTACTGTTTGGAGACGGTGCCGGCGCGGTAGTTCTTGCTGAAACAGAAGAGGGTAAAGGTATCATTACATCTGTTTTAGGTTCTGACGGCACGGGGAATCAACTTCTTTACATTCCTGCCGGAGGAACACGAATGCCAGCATCATATGAAACTGTTGACAGAAAAGGACATACTATTGTCATGGACGGCAGTGAGGTTTTTAAATTTGCATCAAGAAAAATGGTGGAAGTTTCTGAGGAAGCAGTCAACAAAAGTGGGTTGACTTTGCAGGATATAGATTGTTTTCTGCCTCATCAGGCAAATCTGAGAATTATTAAAAATGCGGCTAAACGTATGGGTATTCCTTTGGAAAAGGTATATATAAATCTTCATGAATATGGCAATATGTCTGCCGCTTCTATTCCTGTTGCTTTAGATGAAGCAGTAAAAAATGGCCATATAAAAAAAGGAGATATAATTCTTATGGTAGGTTTTGGTGCCGGTTTAACCTGGGGAGCAACTGTATTAGAGTGGAATAGGTGAGGTGAAAAAAATTGAAAACTGCTTTTTTATTTGCAGGCCAAGGTGCACAATATACCGGTATGGGAAAGGATCTATGCGATAAATTTCCTGAAGCTGATGAAATATTTAAATCAGCAACAAATGCTTTAGGCGTGGATATGAAGGAATTGTGCTTTACTGGACCTGATGAAAAATTAATGAAGACCGAAAACACTCAGCCGGCAATTTTGACCGTTGACATAGCCGTGTCAGCAGTTCTTAAAAATATGGGGATACATCCGGATGTTTGCGCTGGATTGAGTTTAGGAGAGTATGCTGCATTAGTTCATGCTCAGGTATTTGATTTTGCAGATGCTGTCAGGCTGGTAAGAAAAAGGGGGAAATTTATGCAGGAAGAGGTTCCTGTGGGAGTTGGTGCTATGGCGGCAATTCTTGGATTGGAGAGAATAGTTGTTGATGAAATAATAAAACTGGCTTCAAATGAGGGAATTGTTGAGGGAGCTAACTATAACTGCCCGGGTCAGATTGTCATATCAGGAGAAAAGAAAGCAGTTGAGGCCGCTGTAAATATTACAGGAGAGAAAGGCGGTAAAGCAATCATGCTTCCCGTCAGCGCACCCTTTCATTGCTCAATGTTAAAGGGGGCAGGTGAGAAGCTTGAAAAAGAGCTTGAGAGCGTTCCTGTAAATTCTTTAAAGATACCGGTTTTTTCAAATGTAACAGCAGGTTATTATGCAGATGATGAAATAAAAGATTTGTTGGTAAAGCAAGTTAGTTCTTCCGTGTTATGGGAGGATATAATACTAAGGATGCTGGAGGAAGGAACAGAAACCTTTATAGAAATAGGACCAGGAAAGAGTCTGTCAGGGTTTGTAAATAAGACTGCAAGAAAAGCAGATAAAAAGGTTACGACCTTCAATGTTCAAGATATGGATTCTTTAAAAAAATTAATGGAATATAAAATATAGGAGGAGAAGGTGAAGATGATGCTATTGGAAGGAAAAAAAGCAGTTGTAACTGGTAGTTCGAGAGGTATTGGGAAAGCAATCGCTTTAAAGCTGGCGCGTGAAGGTGCTGATGTAGTTATTAATTATTATATGGATTCTGATCTTGCAGATGCGGAAAGCGTTGTCAATGAAATCAAGGCTCTTGGAAGAGATGCTTTGGCAGTGCAAGGTGATGTCTCGGATTCTAGTCAGGCTGAGAATATAATTAAAGAAGCGGAAGATAGATTTGGCAGAGTAGATATATTGGTCAATAATGCAGGTATTACAAGAGATGGCTTACTCATTAAGATGAAAGAAGAAGAATGGGATGCCGTTTTGAACGCGAATTTAAAAAGTGTGTATAACTGTACAAAGGCAGTAGCTAAACTGATGATGAAACAAAGATATGGAAGAATAGTAAATATAGCATCAGTTGTAGGTGTGACAGGAAATGCAGGTCAGGGAAATTATGCAGCTTCAAAAGCAGGCGTTATTGGTTTTAGTAAGAGCATAGCTAAAGAATTGGCATCAAGAAATATTACAGTTAATGCAATTGCACCAGGGTTTATACAAACAGATATGACAAAGAAACTAAGTGATAGTATCATTGAGCAAATCAACAGCCAAATCCCACAAGGACGAATGGGTACGGCGGAGGATGTTGCCAATTTAGCCGGATTTCTTGCTTCAGACGAAGCTGCGTATATTACGGGGCAGGTTATAAATGTCGACGGCGGAATGGTTATGCTGTAGGGAGGAAATTAGCATGAAAAGAAGAGTAGTCGTAACGGGTATGGGGGCAATAACCCCTATCGGATTAGATGTAGACAGCTATTGGAGCAACTTAAAGAAAGGGGTTTCGGGTTTAGGATATATTACAAAATTCGATATTTCAGAATATGATGCAAAGATAGCCGGTGAAGTGAAGGATTTTAACAGTGAAATGTATCTGGAAAGAAAAGAAGCCAGACATATGGACTATTTCTGTCAATATGCTGTGGCAGCTGCAGATCAAGCCGTAGCAGACAGCGGAATTGATTTTAGAAGCATAGATACGACCAGAGCAGGAGTCATAATTGGTTCAGGTGTAGGGGGCATGGTAACTGTTCAAAATGAATATCTCAAGCTTCTGGAAAAAGGACCAAAACGCGTCAGCCCATTTTTTGTGCCTACGATGATCTTAAATATGGCTTCGGGACATGTTTCCATTCGGCATGGTTTAAAAGGACCAAATACCGCGGTAGTTACTGCATGTGCTACTTCTACCAATGCCATTGGAGATGCGTTTAATATGATAAAAAGAAATGATGCTGATATTATGATTGCGGGAGGAACAGAAGCTGCAATTTGCGAATTAAGTATTGCAGGCTTCGCTTCTATGAAAGCTCTTTCAACATATAATGAAGACCCAAGAGCAGCAAGCAGACCCTTTGATCTTGAAAGAGATGGTTTTGTAATGGGAGAAGGAGCAGGAATATTGATATTGGAAGAGTTGGAGCATGCTCTTAAACGAGGAGCCAAGATATATGCTGAAATTATTGGATATGGAATGAGTGCGGATGCATATCATATAACAGCTCCCGCACCTGATGGAGAAGGTGCCGTAAGAGCCATGGAAAATGCTCTGGCTGATGCAGGTATAACCTACGATCAAATAGATTATATCAATGCACATGGTACCTCTACACCAATGAACGACAGACTGGAAACCCTTGCCGTTAAAACTGTCTTCAAGGATAGAGCCTATAATATTCCCATAAGCTCAACTAAGTCAATGACAGGTCATTTACTTGGTGCGGCAGGTGCCGTAGAAGCAATTGCCGTAATAAAAACTATAACAGACAGCTTTATACATCCAA
>JAAYPU010000081.1 GCA_012519645.1 Clostridiales bacterium
AAGCATCATTTCAATTTCATTTTTTCTTTTCATTTTATTAAACATTGCTTTATCAAAACATAAGTATAAATTAGGTCCCAATAATTGTGATTCAAACATGGCAATATTGGCATTATTGACCAGAGTATCTCCGTCTGCTTCATCTCTGACATTGTAATAGGTTATACCGATGTTAACGGTAATGTCAAATGAGTAATTGTATATTGCAAATGGTTCATTAAACAATTGTATTATTTCTTCACAAAAATTATTTGTATCAAAGCTATCGCTGCATTCCATGGCAATGACAAATTCATCCCTTAAAAAAATAAATATGGAATCATTGCTGCAATTTAATGTACGTAATCGTTTAGATACTTCAATTTGAATTTCATCTCCTATTTTGTGACCATAAAAATCATTGATAGATTTAAATTTGTTAAAGTTTATAAAGAAAATTACTATCCTGTTTGGGTGCGTAAGATTTGCAAGCATTTCTTTTATTCTGATATTGAAAAATCGTCTATTGTATAAATTTGTTATATTATCAGTATTTACCAGATTGTTTAATAGTTCATTTTTTTCTGTAAGTTCTCTGGTGCGCTCTTCGATCCTTTTTTCCAGCTCAATAGTGATATTTTTTTCTTTTTCCAGCAGCCTTTCATTATTAATGGAAAATTGAATATAAGCACTGCTTGCTTTGTAAATTAAAATTAATGCAGCAACGAAAAAAATATCCGTTAATATTAGACCGTCTTTAATGAATAATATGATCAAGCTTACCAGAATAAAATATATTTTTTTATTTCCGCCTATATTTGAATACTCGGAATATCTAAATTCACCCTGAACATACTCTTTTTTCTTCATTATTGCTGCAATTGAAATCAGAAAAATAGGCAGGATGTATACAATATCAAACCTTGTGAATGTTAATAAGCCATGAAAATACAGATAAAACCAGAATGTATTTGAAAGGGCAAAAATAAGAATTCCCGTGTTTATTAAACGGGAAACAATTGGAATTTTTCCTCCGCGAACAGAAATATACCATACAGCTATTGTTGTAAACATTAATATGTCAGTTAAAATAGACGCCGTTGAAATAAACCCATCGTTAATGATGATGCTTATTTTCAAAGCGCCTCTGTCAAAAAATACCGCCCAAATCAGATAAGAGAAAATTGTCAAAATCATCATGAAGTCCAGTGTGAGCTGTATTTTATTCCAGTTTTTGAACCTATTCGAAGCAAAAATAACAATAGCAATTAAAAATGCAACGTTAGTAAGAAAACACAATATTCTTATAATGCTATTGCTCAGAAAAACTTCAGGATAAATAAATATATATATGACTCTGAAAACCTCAGCAATTGACCATGTAAAACAGCCTATTCCCAATAATACAGTATAGGCTAACTTATCTGAACGAGCATTTTTATATATGCTTTCAAAAATTAAAAAGCATGCCAATAATGTGCCTGTAAGGGATACTAAGTCTGATAACAAATATAATTCTAAGAATTTACTTGCTAAATAAAAGAAAAAAAAGATAATCAATATAACTATTCTTTTGTTATATTTATTCATATAAATCCCCATACCTCTTTCTTTGGCATAAAATACCAAAGATATTGAACAAAAATATTATAAAAATGCTTTAAAAATTAAGTATTTATTATTTTATTATAATGTAATTTTCAGGAAATCACAACCCATAATTCGACTTAATACAACAAAATATTCCATATAAGGGTATCCGAGAACTATGAATTAAGAATTAAGAACTAATAGATAAGGAGGAAATTTTGCTAAAAACACGATGACCTAACAGCAATCTTTGATTGCGTAGTAGGTCAGGAATCGCGAAGTCCAAAACTTGTTTTGGACTTCGAAGCCGATAAATTTCTACATTAATTCTTAATTCTTAATTAAAAAAGACCTGATTGCTCAGGTCTTTTTTTGATTGGTGCGAAGAGCGGGACTACCGTCTGCTGCGTTTCACTTGCATACTATTTACGTCGCCACCTAAATCTGCGATTTCGGTACCGGCTCCTTTCATAAAGCTAAAAAAGTCCATTTAGGACTTTTTCTTAACGCTTTATGCCCTCTCGGGTTCAAGTCCCGTCCATTTAAAATAAAAAACTCACATTACTGTGAGTTTTTTTAATTGGTGCGAAGAGCGGGACTTGAACCCGCACGGGTAACCCCACACGCCCCTCAAACGTGCGCGTCTGCCGATTCCGCCATCCTCGCTTACTTAGGCTTGATGATCTGCCAGCTTTCTGATCCGTTATAAATGTCAAAAAACCGTGACTTGATATCACCGACTAGATTATTTTTAGCAATGACTCCATAGTTTTTATAAAGCAAGCAGTAGTACGGAACATCTTCATTAAGTATGTTTTGTATTTCTTCAAATATTTTTTCTTTCTCTTCTATTGTATGATTACGTTGAAGGTCAGCAAGAAGAAAATCCAAATACGTGTTCACATAGCCTGTTTTATTTAAATTAGAATGGAGTATAAATCTTAAGTCGACCAAAGGTGAAGTGCTCCATCCTCCTAAAAATAAATCGAATTTACCCTGCTCTAAATAACTCTCATATTCGTCAAAGCTAACATATATTATATTAGAGGATACCCCTATTTTGTCAAGACTTTTATTTATAATTTTAGCGCTATCGATCCGATCTTTGTTTTCCTCATTTACCAGTATATTGAAAGACAGTTCATTACCATTCATATCTTCCAAATACCTATCTGAATCTCTGTTTTCAAATCCGGCTTCTTGTAAAAGGTACAATGCTTTCGCAGGACTGTAAGGATATAGTCCCTTAGATTCGTTTATATTTAAATAGTATGGCGGATAAAGATTATCGCTTTTTATTCCTGCTCCCAAATAAGTATTTATTATATCGTCTCTATTTATTGCAAATGAAATAGCCTGACGTACTCGCCTGTCAGATAGTACTTCATTCTTTATATTAAAACCTAATACTTCAAGCTCGTTTGTCGGAAAATTATAAATGGATAAAGACCTGTCCTCACGGTATTTTTCCCAATCATAATTATAGGAAAATGCAATTTGTATATCATCTATTTCCAATAATTGAATCGCTTCTTCCGAAGATGGAACAACCTTAAAAATAAGTGAATTCAAAGCCTTTTCCTTCCCCCAGTAATTCTCAAAGCTGCATAATTTGATATATTTAAGCTTTTCTATTTCATCGATTTTATATGGGCCGGTGCCTACAGGAGTATAACCGGCAATATCCTCATACACATTGCCAACGGATGCATTATACTTTTGTGAGAAAATAGGAAAAATAAAACGTTCTATACTATTGTCATAATTAGAATTAAAGATAATTTTCACAGTATAATCATCAATCTTATCTATTTTTTTTATGTTTGAAACATAAAATTTGTACTTTGAAGGTGGATACTTATTGTTATTTTTAAGTGTATTTATTGTGTAAACCACATCGTTTGCTGAAAATACATTTCCGTCATGCCATAATACATTTTTTTTCAGATGAAATATTAATTCATAGCCATCATTTTGATATTCCCAGCTTTCAGCTAATAACGGCATGGGTCTGAGATATTCATCCAGATCGATAAGTCCTTCGTAAATAAGCTTATCTATAAAATATATTGACTGATCCTTACTGACAAAAGGATTAACAGTTTTGTATTTTAAAATAGGAATAGATACTTCATTGATAATTTCCGGTATAGGCTGTACATTTTCCCCTTTGTTATCCTGTAACGAAGGTCCGCAGCCGGCAGCAAATAATATCGATGCAAAAACGATTATTAAAATTATATTTTTTAACCTATGCAAAATTATTCACCCCATTACAACTGAAAACTGATAGTTACAGTTAGAATTTGAAATAGTCAAATTCTTTCATTAACTATTATCTATTAATTATTATCTTTTATCTATTTTACCGGACTCCGGACTCCGGACTTCGGACTTCGGACCATAAACCACGAACCTTTATTCCCTATCCCCTATTCTATTTAATGCCTTATCAATCTGTTCATGCAGGTGTTGTAAGTCCTTGGAATTATCAATAATAACATGCGCATATTTATTTCTTTCCTCACGTCTTATTTGTGTCTGTATGCGCATATTGATATCAGTTTCATGTAAATTATCGCGTTTTTTTATTCTTTCAATTTGAATTTTCTCTGGAACATCAACAACCCAAACTTCATCACACTTTGTATTAAGAGAAGTTTCTATAAGCAGAGGCGCATCAATAACAACAATTTTATCTTTGATCTTTTTTAAACTTTTAGTTATTTCGTTTATTATCATCGGATGCATAATTCCATTGAGAATGGCTAACTGGCTGTTATCCGAAAATACTATCTGTGCTAAAGCTTCCCGGTTTAAAAAACCATCTTTATTTATAATCTCTTTTCCGAAATGCTTGATTATTTGTTTTAACGCCTTTGACCCCGGATAAACTATTTCTCTTGAAATTTCATCGGTATCTATAACGTGAATACCTTTATTTCTTAAATATCGAGTAGCTTCTGTCTTGCCTGAACCGATTCCGCCTGTCAAACCAATGATAAACATACGCCCCACCTCCATTTTTTATATTTCATTTTAGTTCATACCAATTTTCTCCTATATGAAAATCAACTTTAAGAGGTACTTTTAGTTGTACTGCATTTTCCATTTTTTCTACCAATAATTTTTTAACTGTTTCTATTTCGTCCTTGTGAACTTCAATAATGAGCTCATCATGTATTTGAAGAATAAGCTTTGATTTTGTTTTTTCATTTTTTAAAGCGTTATAAACATCTCTCATAGCAATTTTAATAATATCCGCTGCACTTCCCTGTATTGGTGTATTCATAGCAAGCCTTTCTCCCAGGGAACGAATATTGAAATTTTTTGAGTGGATTTCAGGTATATATCTTTTCCTGTTCATTATAGTTGTCACATAGCCTTTTTCTTTGCAGCCTTGTATTATTTTATCCATATAGGTTTTTACCATGGAATATTTTTTAAAATACTCATCGATATAAAGGCCGGCTTCTTTTCTGGATATCCTCAGATTTTCAGACAAACCGTAATCGCTCATACCGTATATGACACCGAAATTGACTGCTTTTGCACGAGACCTTTGCAAAGCTGTCACCTCATCCAGAGGTATATTAAACACCCTTGACGCTGTGGCAGCATGTATATCCTGGTTTGTCATAAAGGCTTCAATTAAAGACGGATCTTCGGACAAATGTGCCAAAACCCTTAATTCAATTTGAGAATAATCAGCTCCCATTAAGACATGATCCTCATCGGGGATAAATGCTTTTCTAAGCAATCTGCCGGATTCCTGCTTAATAGGAATATTTTGCAAATTAGGTTCTGTGCAGCTGATACGCCCTGTGGTCGTAACTGTTTGATTAAAATGCGCGTGGATTTTACCGGTCTTTTTATTTATTAAAGGTATCAATCCATCAATGTATGTGCTTTTAAGCTTTGTAAGGGATCTGTATTCAATGATTAGCGGAATAATATCGTGTTTATCATTTAGCCTTTCCAGAACATCTATACTGGTAGAATATCCGGATTTTGTTTTTTTGCCCATTGGCAATTGCAGTTTTTCATATAAAATAGGGCCTAACTGTTTCGGAGAATTGATATTAAAGGATTCTCCCGCCAAATCATATATTTTTTCAGTTACAATATCTATTTCATTTGCTAATTGATTGCCTGTTCTTATTAACTCCTGTTCATCTACATTAAAGCCTTGATATTCCATGCTTGCGAGTACTTCCACTAACGGAAGCTCGATCTTATAATATAATTCTGCCAGGGATTCCTTTTCCAGGCGTTCTTGTAATATGTCAGTAATTGCTTTAACAATATGGCACCACTTTAAACCATATTCTGCATAAGGTTTATCAATATCTTTAAATAAGTCTATCTGGCTGTTGTTTTTTATAAACTCTGCCTCATCCATTAATTCTGCATGGAGATATTCTAAGGATAATGCACTCAAAAGATAGTTGCTTCTTTCAGGCTGTATTAAATATTGAGCAACTGCCGTATCAAATTTAATATTGAAATTGGATATTCCCATATTCAGCAAATTATAGATATCTGTTTTTACTTCATGTCCGATCATATTTAAATCATATTTATTAAATACCGCTTTGACCCGTTCTTTCATTGCTTGATTTGACAGGTTTATATAAAAATAAACATCATCAGCTAAAATACTCATACCAAAAAGTTCAGGATTATGAATATGACTTTGGTCTGAAAATATTTTCAGAGTTATTTCTTGATCCTTTGACAAGTACTTTTCTAATTCATTTAATGCATTTTCATCAGCTATTGTATAAGACGTTATTTTACTTAAATCCAAATCAAACCGCTTATTATCTGCTGAATTATCAACACTCTTCTTAAGCTTTGGTATAAGACTGTAAAACTCCAGTCTGTTATAAAGTTCTACGAGCCTGTCTATATTTGGTTCATTTAAAATATAATCAGAAAAGTTTACTTCTAAAGGTACTTGAGTATGAATTTCCGCTAAACGCCGGCTAAGAATTGCAAGCTGCACGTTTTCTTTTATTTTTTCCCGCGTCTTTTCACTTTTTATTTCATCCAGCCTATTCAACATATTGTCAATAGAGCCAAATGCTTTAATAAGCTCTAGACCTGTTTTCTCGCCTATACCGGGAACGCCCGGAATATTGTCTGAGCTGTCGCCCATGAGACCTTTTAAATCAACAAACTGTTCCGGTTTGATGCCATATTTCTCTTCAAAATATTGTCGGTCATATGCTTCAAATTCACTGATGCCTTTTTTTGTTATTACAATTTGAGTAACATCGGACGCTAACTGCAAAGCATCCTTATCCCCTGTTATTACAATAGCACGAATACCTTCTTCTTCGGATTTTTTCACAACAGTTCCTATCAGATCATCAGCTTCAAAGCCTTCTAATTCCATCATAGTAATATTCCGTGCTTCGAGAACCTCCTTAAGAAGCGGCAATTGCTGAGCTAATTCCAAAGGCATTTTTTTTCTTCCTGCTTTGTATTCCGTATATTCCTGATGCCTAAAAGTAGGAGCCTTTTTATCAAATGCTACGGCAATATAATAGGGGTTATATTCCGTAATTATTTTGTTTAACATATTTGTAAAACCGTAAATGGCATTGGTATATAAGCCTTCCTTATTCATCAATGGAGGTAAGGCATAATAAGCTCTGTTCATCAGACTATTGCCGTCAATAATTACTATTCTTTTATCTTCCATTTCATACTCCCTCATCTGTTCTATACTCTATATTATAAATCAATACAGGCAAAAAAAGTAAAAAAAAAGAACTCAATAAAAATTTTCTCATTGAATTCTTTTAATTGATTATTATTCCTGAATTTCGATAGTAATGTATGCTCTTGACGCTTCATTAACAAGATTTTGAATTTCTACATTCTTTATATTTATTTGGTTTTCAATCTCATTTATTTTTTTGCCCATATCTTCTTTGTAAGCTTCTTCTGTTATTGAATCGCATTCACTTTCTAAGGTCTCTTTCGCATTTTCTAATGATATCAACTCATTCAATTCATTATTATAAGAATCCGAATAATCTATAACATCTACATGATGATTTAAGGTATTGGGATTCCCTAATATATACTGTAAATACCCATCAAATGATTCCGGCAGCATGCTGATAGTTATTTCAGGAATATCGGGATAAATCTTCGATTCTGCCTGAATATAAATATCATCGTTATAATTTTCATATGTTTTTACGAATGCTGACAACTCGTTTACATCCATATTCTTCATTGTTACATATCCTAAATAGACATTGTTTAACTGCAGGGCTGCTTCTGAAGATGCTGTACCTGTCAATGATCTATATTGATTCCCTTCAGGAGCTCGTGCAATACGAAACATAGGCGCATCCAATGCTTCTCCGCTTTCCATTTCTGCTGTAATCATCATTTTATTTATATCACCTGCGCCTCTATCAGCAGCTGCAGTATCTGATGCTATTAGGACTTCTTCCGGTGCGGCTGAATCGGCAGCTGATTCCTGTTTTGCAAGATCCATATTTTGGCTTTTCATTTTCAACTTCAACAAATCACTTTGTGCAACTGATACGACAACTACTAATAAAACAGCTGCAATTGCACCATAGGCACGCCAATTCATTTTTTTCCTGCTTTTGATCCGCTGCTCAGACAAAAGCTTGGCATGCAATTCTTCTTTGAAGCCTTTAGGGAGCTCTACTTCAGGCATTTTTTGCATCTGTTTGATTTGCTTTGTAATAAATTCATATTCTTCATTACAAGCTTTGCATTCTGAAAGATGCCTTCGAAAGTCGGCTTCCTCATCTTCATTGAGAAGGTTATCTATATATAATGACATTTTTTCACGTATATCTCCACAGTTCATATGAATGCTCCTTTCTGTATTATTTAGACGAATACCCGTTAAATATGTTCCATTGATGAAACAATGATTTCTTTTAATTTAAATCGTGCCCTGTTTATTCTTGATTTTACCGTCCCTACAGAGCAGTTTAAAATTTGTGATATGTCTTCATATGAAAACCCCTGAATATCACGTAAAACAAGCACAGTTTTATGATCCGATGACAATAGTTTCATACATTCCATTACAGATGTTATGTTTTCTTTTTGGTCATAAATCTGCTCAGGCTCATAGGACTCATCGGGAATATCTTCAAGTTCTCCTTCTGAAGAATTATCATAATTTGTCAGACTTGATATATTGTACAACTTGTTTCT
>JAAYPU010000082.1 GCA_012519645.1 Clostridiales bacterium
AGTATGATGATATAGTCTGCGGCAGCAGCTTCCTCCATATAATGTGTAGTCAGGAATATCGTCATGCCGGTATCTTTTTGAAGCGTTTTTATGGTATTCCAAAGACTATCCTTTGATTTCGGATCAAGTCCCGTTGTGGGTTCGTCTAAAAATAAAATTTTAGGAGTATTAAGCAATGCTCTGGCTATATCGGTTCTGCGGCGCTGTCCTCCTGACAGCTTTCCGTAAGGGCGGTCCAAAAAATCTGTTATATCAGCAGTAATAGCAGCTGTGTTTACGGCGTTTTTCAAACTGCTTCCCGAGAGACCGTAAAACCGTGCTCTGGTAATTAAATTTTCTCGTACAGTTAATAATGGATCCAACAAACTGTCCTGAAAAACAATGCCGATTTTTTTACGTATTGCATCGTTGTGTTTCCCAAGGATATGATTATCGATAATGACAGCACCCGCATCCGGTGTAAGTAATGTACATAGAACATCTATGGTCGTCGATTTTCCTGCACCGTTAGGACCTAAAAAAGCAAAGAGTTTGCCGCTTTCCACGAAAAAATCTATTCCTTTGACCGCTTCAACTTTCCCATAGTTTTTCTTTAAATTTTCCACGGATATTATGGATGACATTTTATCATTCCTTTCTTTTTTTTCTTTCTTTATCATATAAATTAACAGGCCAAATACAATATTAAGTAAAGTAAGATAACTTTTTCAGATGTTAAGATGGAAAAATCAACAAGCAAAAAGCCGATGGTTCTTTGTGTATCCACACACAGAGCCATCGGCTTAAAGGTTGTTTATATTATTTTTTCTTCTGAATGCTTTTATTGATTTTATCTGCCCAGTCCATGCAAGTAATGTATGAAAAAAAGTAGGTAATTATAAACACCGGAATGACGATAGGTGCCGCATATATTACAGCTTTCCAAGAGAAGGGCAGCATTTTAAACCATATTCCTTCAATAAGGACTACTGCAAAGCAGATCACAATTCTGATCAGAAGGTCTGTCCAAATTGAAAAATCAGCGTTCTTATTTATTTTATCTGCAAAAGCCATAATTATTGCTATAGAAAGTGAAAAAGTAAAAGCCTGCAAAGCAACTTTGTCTGAGAGCAGGGGTGCCATATCAAATTGCGAGAATAAAGATATAAAGAGTATAACAGCGGTAAAGCTGTAGCAGCAAATCATGAATACACTTTTCATTTTCAAACCCCCTCGCCTAAAAATTTATCCCGAAAAGCTTTAATATAATGCTTAGATACAATAACTTTTTCATTATTTGACAGCTTTGCTTCAAGCCTTCCGCTTAACTGTGCCCGAACGGAGTTTACAACGGAAATATTCAGGATGCAGTTTTTACTTATGCGTACGAAAGCTGTGCCGGCAAGGCTCTTTTCCAGTTCATATAGTTTTTCATTGCATCGATAGACTTCCTTATTTAAATATATAAATGTTTTGTTATCTACGGATTCAAAATAGTAGATGTTTTCTAAGGCTATGGGTGTGGAGATGCCATCCTTGAAGCCTATGACGGAAAAGGAGTACAGTTTTATTTGTTCAATCAACTTTTTAAGCCTGTCATCTATGAGACCGCAGGTAATTTTTATTTCTGTTTCTTTGCAATCCAAAGACTGCTCTATCAGCAATTTAATATACAACACCTCCCCATATGCAGATGTTTATTTTTTCATTATAGCAGTTTGTAGATTTATTCTCAATTTATTGCACGAAAGCCTGTTATTTACTTAACCAATATGGCATATGATGAAAAATGTGCCAAGTATCATACTTGAACTGCCAATACCATAGCATTATAATGAAAATATATTAATTACAAAAAGGAACGGAGATATATAAAATGATAAAACATGTGGTGTTTTTTAAATTGAAGGATAACAGTGCAGAAAGCATCAACAAGGCTAAGGAAGTGCTTTTATCCATGAATGGGAATGTTCCTATGATCAAAAATTTAGAGATAGGTATAGACTTTCTAAAATCGGAGCGTTCTTATGATATTTGTCTGCAGGTAGAGGTTGAAGACAAAGAACAGCTGACTGCTTATGCCAATGACCCGTATCACTGTAATGTTGTAAAGGAATACATATTTGAAAGAATACTAAGCTCTGCAGTTGTAGATTACGAGTTATAGGGATTAAAAATGAAAACAATAGTAATATATAAATCTAAAACCGGATTTACCAAAAAATATGCCGAATGGATTGCAGAAGCTTTATCTGCGGACATTTATGATATTTCAAAGGTAAGTATTAGTATGCTTGATGATTATGATGCGGTTGTTTTTGGAGGCAGTCTCCATGCGGCCGGAGTTACAGGCTTGAAGATGATAACAGACAACTTTGATAAACTTAAGAGCAAAAGGATCGCGGTATTTGCAACAGGCGCTTCTCCGGCGAGAGAAGAGGTTATAAATGAAGTGAGAGATAAAAACTTCACTCAGGAGCAGCAAAAATACATACAATTCTTTTACATCAGAGGTGGTTTCGATTATAATAAGCTGCCGGTTATTGATAAATTTTTAATGATGTTACTGAAGATTAAAATCAAGAATAAGAAGAGAAAGAATATTAAATTAACATCAGATGAAATTGGCATGTTGAATGCTTATGATAACCCGGTGGATTTCACAAATAGGAAAAATATTGAGGATGTCATCACATATATTGTCCCGTGATTGTAATTCCAAAGGATTTAATTATACTGATTAAATATATATCGGAGCTTTTGTGCTGAGATCTCCTTTTTCATTCCTAAAATAGAGTACATCCTGCTATTATCAAAATATTCAGAATATACCAAAAGAATGATAAATTATTGACAAAGTATTTTACAGGTATATACTAA
>JAAYPU010000083.1 GCA_012519645.1 Clostridiales bacterium
GAAACTGTCCTTATGCCCGGAGATCCATTAAGGGCTAAATATATTGCAGAGAATTTCCTGGAAAATACGGTATGTTATAATCAGGTAAGAGGCATGTATGGGTTTACGGGAACTTATAAAGGTAAAAAAGTATCAGTACAGGGCTCCGGAATGGGTATGCCCTCTATAGGAATTTATTCTTATGAGCTCATCACACAGTTTGGTGTTAAAAATCTGATACGTGTGGGATCCTGCGGATCATTGCAAAATAACGTGAAGATTAGAGATATTATTTTAGCGGTCAGTGCTTCAACCAATTCAAGATATGTCCATAATTTTAATCTCCCCGGAGATTATGCGCCTACAGCCAGCTTTGAATTATTGATGAAGGCTTGGAAAGCTGCTGAGACTAAAAAGTCAAAAGTAGTAGCCGGAAATGTATTATCCACGGATATATTTTATGATGATGATCCTGATATATGGAAAGAGTGGGCAAAGATGGGTGTTCTGGCTGTTGAGATGGAAGCCGCAGCTTTGTATATGAATGCTGCAAGACTTGGTGCGAACGCATTGGCAATACTTACAGTCAGTGACAGCCTCGTTACTCATGAAGTTACAACTTCAGAGGAACGTGAAAAAACATTCACAGATATGATGGAAATTGCACTGGAAATTATATGATAACTAAAAACTATGAACTAAGAGTTAAGGAAGATTTTGTGTTTTACAAACACAAAATCTTTATTTTTATACTGACAACCAATCTTAATTTTAATTCTTAATTCTACTGAAGAAATCTAAGATTTCTTCAGTAGAAGGTCATCATTCTTCTCAATATACTGTCTTCTCCGATAAGGTTTTTTATTTCATATAAGGATATTGGAAATGCGGGGAAACCTTGGGCATAGGGTGCCAGTTCATAAAGCTGAAAAAAAATGACTAAGGATTTATCTGCTATATAGAAATCGGGATCAGGAGGTAATCTGTTAAAACCGCCTAAAATAGGCATTTGCCTGGATTCGATCTGCTTTTTAATTATTTCAGACAATTCTTCGTAATAAGGAGTACCTTCAATAAAGAGTTTATCAAAAGGAATAACGTTACCTGTTTTTACATCAAAGGTCAAAGGTTCAATTAAAGTATAACCGTGAGCACCTCCCGCATATGAATAGCTAAGCAATATAAGACTTAAAATGTTCCTTTCATTTGTTTTTATTTCATAAGATCCCTTTATTTGCATATTTGGGTTACTGGCATACCCCTGCTCAGCTATGAGTTTATTGACATTATTGATAATAATCTGATTTATTTTATTTTCAATTACCTTATTAGTTAATTCCACTGATGGATAAATTACTTCAAAATCAGGAGGCTTTTTAATCGTTATGTTACGAATGGGCACCGGCAGCGGAATGATATTATTCAATGAGCCCCTCTCCTTTACATCTATTCTCTAATTCAGTATATTAATGATAAAGGATAAATGATGCTGCGCATCAGTGTGTCGTTTGTCGTTTATCGTGTATCGTGTAATGATGCTGCGCATCAGAGGATAGGATATAGGGAATTGTTCGAATTCTAGGTTCGTGGTTCGAAGTGCAATTGACAACTGACAACTGAAAACTGATAGTTGAGGATGACTTTGCTTCTCAAAGTCTAAAGAATAATTAATAAAAGTTACATTCATTTTAAAGGTGAAATTTGTTCAAACAAATTTCTTCCTTATCTTTCAGTTCTCAGTTTTCAGTTTTCAGTTCAGCCTGAGACCTGAGACCTGAGACCTTAGACCTAAGACCTAAAGTAAACAGTCGGAGGCGATATTGTGCGTGTTTTTTATGCTATAGAATTTGAAGAGGATATTAAAGAATATATATATGAAAAAGTTCTGGCATTAAAGGGAAAAAGCATAAAAGGGAACTTTGGAAGAAAAGAAAATATACATCTGACTCTTAAATTTATCGGAGAAGTTGAGATAGAAAAAGTAAAAGGGCTGTCAAATGTATTAGACAATATAGCAACAGGCAAAAAGATATTTTCTCTGGTTATGAACCAAGTAGGTCAATTTGACAGAGGCCAAAATGCAATTATCTGGATTGGTATAGAAGAAAGTAAAAGTCTTCAAAATCTTCATGCTTCTTTGGATAATGAGCTTTCTAAATTGGGATATGAAAAGGAAAGAAAAAAATTCGTACCCCATATAACCTTAGGGCGGCAGGTCGTATTGAGAAGTGCTGAAATTTTTAAAGATATTAAAATATCAGGTACTATTCAAGTAAAAAAACTTTCCTTGATGGAAAGTAAAAGAGTCGATGGAGTGCTGAAATATATTCCGGTACACACAGTACAATTAGGGGATAGAGTATAGGGAATAGGGAATAGGGATGATGCTGCGCATCATTTTATGGAGTATAGAGTATGAAGTATAGAAAAACTAAGTAATAACTAAGAGTTAAGGAAGATTTTGTGTTTTGCAAGCACAAAATCAACTGACAACTGAAAACTGCCAACTGAAAGATAAGGAAGATATTTTTCAAAAAGAAAAATATCAAACATAATTCATAATTCATAATTCTTAAATCATAACTTGCATTTAGCTTCGCTAAATGCAAAGGGAGGTATTTCAATGAAAAGCTATAGAAAAGAGCTGTGGTTTGATATAAAAGGAAGGCGTGCTTTTATTAATATTACCCGAGAGGTAGAAAAATGTCTTAAGGAAAGCGGTATTCAAGAAGGGCTTCTTTTATGCAATGCAATGCATATTACAGCAAGTGTTTTTATAAATGATGATGAATCCGGTTTACATCAGGACTTTGAACGTTTTCTTGAAAAATTGGCACCTGAGAAGCCGTATAGCCAGTATGCACATAACGGATTTGAAGATAATGGAGATGCTCATTTAAAAAGAACAATTATGGGGAGAGAAGTCGTGGTTGCTGTTACAAAAGGAGAACTTGATTTCGGTCCATGGGAGCAAATCTTTTATGGGGAGTTTGACGGAAACAGAAGAAAGCGTGTATTGGTAAAGATAATCGGAGAATAGGCATCTGAAGATGCAATTAAGAATTAAGAATTAAGAATTAAGGAGGAAATTTGACAGAAAGTCAAATTTCTTCATTAACTATCAGTTGGCAGTAGAAATCAATGAATATAATTCATGATTTCTTTGCATAAGTTCGCCGGCTATTTGTTTCACAAATAGGGCGAGCTAAGATCAGTTATCAGTTGTCAGTTTATTACTTTTCTCTTGTATTTGTTGCCGAGCAGAAAAAATGTGTGCCATTGAGTATTAAATATAAGCCAATGAGACAAGGTCTATTGAAATGAGAAAAAATATTATTTACAATTTAGTTAACATATGTTTCATTACATATGTTCATGTGCGCACCTAAGCAATAATTGTAGTATTGTTTGTAAGTCAAAAAGGGTTTTCGGGATTAACAGGTCTCCACAGTATAAGGGATGTAGCTTCGTGCTATGTCTCTTCTGCATTGTATATATAAATTAAGACAGTAATATATGCCAGATAGACAAACGGACAAGTTTATTATGATTTATTATTTTTTTTATGATAGTATGAATTTAAGCTATATCCTCTTGTTATATTAGGAGATGCTTATTTTATGAATCATTTTTTAAATACCCTGCTCATTTCTATGTTCATATCTTTTCCGGAAGTAATATTAATAATGATGATAGGATTTGGTCTCTGCGGCATAATTTTACCGGTTAGAAAGATAACGGTTATTGCTGCTTTACAGGCCATTTTTGCATTTATTATCATGTATATTAATACACCTTTTGGATTGCATAATTTATTTCAATTCATTTCCCTGCTAATCATAATTACAGTTATTTTAAGAATCAAAATGATTAAAGCAACTATACCATTGCTTATTGGAGTATTTATAGATACAGCCTGCCAAAATATATTTATTGTATTAAATTTATTTAATACTCTTGATTTAGAAAAAATGGGACATGATTTTTTATATACTTTACCCAGAGTTCTTATTCTTTTTGCGATACTTTTAACAATATTTTTCATCATTAAGGAGAACAAAATCATATTATGCCGTATTTCGATAAACGATGATGAGAAAATAAAATCCTAATAAGTTGCCAGATATGCTTGAATATAAGCCAGTTATACGTTTGAATTAAAAATTGAGAACATTTTCCATAAGATATGTGGTAAAATAATGAAGACAGATTTGTGTAAAATTTAACATAATAATTATGGAGGTTCCTATGCTTGATCTGATTTTTATTACTGTTTTTTTATCCTTTCCGGAGTTTGTGCTTGATTTGATGATAGGGCTAAGTCTTTGCAATATAAAAGTGAGTTTGAAAAAAATATTATTAGTTGCGTTTATCCAAGCTTTTGTTGCATTTTTTGTTTGGAAAATACATATTCCATTTGGCTTACATAATATCATTCAGAAATTAATTTGTTGGATCATTGTAATAATTATTCTTGAAATAAAATTTTATAAGGCTATTGTTCCAGTATTGATCGGATATTTTCTTGATAGCATTATCCAGGGAATATTTATTTCCTCAGCAGGGCTGTTTATTGAACTTGACTTCAATAGATTAGGAGTTGAATTTGGGTATACTTTAATTTACTCACTATGTATTTTTATTATATTATCCATCATCTTACTTATTGTTAAGAAAACAAACTTTCATTTTTGTGATTTAAGTGCAGAGGGTGAATTCATTGGAGAGCAAAAATAGATATATTATACTGACGACAATGCTTGTGCAGGTATGTCTATTGCTGATAATTGATTTCACCATTATCAATACAAATTCATTAGACCTGTTAAAGAAAAGCATTCCAGCGTTCAATGCGGTTATATTTATTACCACAATTTTAATGCTTGCTTCTCTCAAAAAAGCAGATTATTTTATAAAAAAAGAGACGGAGCTGGAGCTTTTAAAAAGCAATATGAAAAATACGGAAGATTTACTAAATCTGTTGCGAACCCAAAGGCATGATTATCTTGGACATATTCAGGCAATAGAGTCACTTGTGATTTTAAATGAGTACCAGGAGCTGGCGGAGTATATTAAAGGCATAGGAAAGGAATATCGCATAACAAATGAGATGATTCGCCTTGGGAATCCTATATTGACAGCCATAATCAATACTAAAAAGGAGATTGCGGAAAAGAAAGGCATTTCCTTTCATGTTAAGTGCAAGAATAAAGTTTCCCTTCATGGCATAAATTCATGGGAGCTCTCAAGTGTCATATCCAATCTGATAGAAAATGCCATAGAAGAAGCGGCTAAATCAGAAGATGAAAAGTGGATAAAGATAAATATTTCCTATACTCATCATATTTTTACTTTTAATATAGAAAATACAGGGAAGATAGATGAACATGTATTAGGTCATATTTTCGAGCCGGGCATATCCACTAAAAGCGCTACGGGTCGAGGGTATGGTCTCTATATAGTAAAAAATATAGTGGAGAAATATAACGGTACTGTTGAATATGAGATCACAGAAAATGGTACTGTTAAATTTAAAGTAGTGCTGCCAAGTGAGGAAGAAAGCTATGGTAAAAAAGCTGTCTGATAGCATAGCATTAAAGATGAGCAAGGAGCTGAATTTTGACAAGGATAAAGAAGCGATCATGTCCTATGGTTTGGAGATCGTTCTTGGTGGTCTTTTTAAAATAGCAGCATTATTATTGCTTTCCTGGGCACTTGGAATATTTTCTTATACCATGGCAGGCATGTTAACCTTTTCATTAATTAGACCGATAATCGGCGGAACCCATGCAGATACCTATGAAAAATGCTTTGTAGTTAGTATAGGTTTGCTGCTTTTAATAGGAGCGCTTGGAAAATATTTGTATTTTTTAGGGCAGGATCGTTTCTGGCTTGCCTATGTAGTCTACGGACTGGCAGTATCAGCTGTTTTTCTTTGGGTACCCGCAGGGACGGAAAAAAAGACCATTAAGAGAAAAGCTTTAAGATATAAAATGAAGCTTTCGGCGCTTATTCTGTTGACTGTATGGATAGCTCTCATATTATGGAGTCAAAATACTTTGTATAGTGTGTACACTTTTTCCAGTATTTTAGGTGTTTTTTCAGCATTTCTGCTTTTAACGCCGCCGGCCTACTGGTTAATGAAGAAAATATAAATTGAGAAGGGGGTAATTTCATGTTAAAGAAAACATTATTCACAGCAGCTGCATTTATGTTGGCTTTTGTCGCAGCCAGCGGAGTAGGGGCTATGTCTTATAACTGGATATATGAACCGGATGCACCTGCATGCCTGAAGAAGGAATTATAGAAAATGTATGTCCTTGTTTGTGATGATGACAATTACGTAAGAAAAATGCTGGAAAAGGTTATCTCTGATAATGCTGACGTAAGTAAATTATTTATGGCGAGTGATGGGCTGGAGGCAATCAAAATTGCAGGAAGCAACCGTATTGATGTGGCACTGCTGGATATCGATATGCCAAATTTGGATGGATTAGAGGCTGCAAAGGTGTTGAAGAAGACAGCACCTCATATGGAATTTGTCTTCATCACAGGTTATATGGAATATGCAATAGATTCCTTTTGTGTACATCCATATGACTATATCCTGAAACCTATTGACATAGAAAGGCTGAATTCAGTATTGCATGAGCTGGCAATCAAGAAAAAGGAGCAGGAGTTTGATCCTGATGAGATCAAAAAATTCAGTGTTCGCAAAGGACAAGAAATTGCATTGATACCATTAGATGAAATCCTGTATTTCGAAAGAAGCAACAGAGAAGTTTTATTGCATACAAGAGAAGAGGTTTTTCGTGTCAATAAGACCTTGACGGAAATTGAAAATGAATTATCAAGCAATATATTTTTACGGACGCATAAATCTTTTATTGTTAATAAGAACAAGGTGAAAAGGATCAATCTCGTCGGTAACAAGTCATTTCAGATTCAATTTTTCTACTCAGGGAAAGAGGCAATTTTAAGTAGGCATAAATATGATGAAGTTGTAAAATTTCTTTCTGTAAATAATAATTAAGGTATAACAAGTTATAAGCAGCCTGTATTTTAATAGTACAAGCTGCTTTCTTTTATCTATAGTAACATGAGGTTAGTGATTAGTGATTAGTGGCTTTGCAAACTGACAACTGATAACTGAAAACTGATAGTTTCGGTTAGAATTTGACAAAGTCAAATTCTTTCATTATCTTTCAGTTGGCAGTTTTCAGTTTTCAGTTATAAATGACCGTTTCCCTGCATATAAATATCAGCAGAATGGATGGGATCATATGAGCAAATCAAAATTATCTGTATTTCTGGCCTTTTTTGTTTTACATATCGTATTGTTTTTTATACTCTATCATAATAGATTTCTTATACCTGCAATTATCCTGTCAGGAAGTATGGAACCGGAGCTAAAGGCCGGAGATATGATAATATTGAAGCGAATCAAAAACATGAAGGATATTCATGAAGGGGATGTAATAACCTTCAAAGCGGATAACAGTTCATGGATCACCCATAGGGTCACAGATATGCGTACTGATAAAAATCGAATATACTATGTTACAAAAGGAGATGCCAATATAAAGGAAGATTCGCGGCTTGTTGCTCAGGAATATGTATTGGGCAAAATGATGTGTATTATTCCTTATGGAGGGTATATTTCAAAATTTGTAAAGACTCCTATTGGGCTATTTTTTTGTATAGTTTTGCCATTAATGCTTATAACAAAAGAATTGAGGACTATTTTATACTAAGCCTCAATTCTTTTGTTTATCATGTTATTTTTTTAATCCGTAAATCAGGATATATAAGAATTCATCGATGTCAAAGGGTTCTCTTGGTTCCACCACATAATCATCTATATAACTAAAGTCTTGAGTGCTTACCAAATAAGCGCTCAATGCTCCCAATGCGGCTACGGAAGCGGCATCAGCATTTACTGATTTAAATTCTCCTCTGCTGATACCTTCCTCAATAATGCTCTTGACTATGACAAACCGACAAAATTGTATTTCAAAAAAGGTTTTATGAATATCCGAGCTTTTGAAGATTCCGGTATCTAGCGAGTTCTCTAATAGCCGGAATGTTTTTGCATAGTTGCAGAATTTTTGAGACTCATTACGAAAGAATTCTCTAAGCGTTTCAGATGCTTTTTGATTTTTTGATAAGATATTATTTTTGACATCTTCATAAAAATCAAGAAGCTCGCATTTTATGAATTCTGAAAAAAGAGATTCCTTACTTGTGAAATATTCATAAATCGTCCCTTTTCCGATTCCTGCTTTTTCAGCAATATCAATCATTTTGGTATTATTGAATCCTTGGGTCGCAAAAAGCTCCGATGCGGCATTTAAAATAGCTGTTCTTTTATCATTTGTTTCCATTTCTTCACCTTAACTTTTTTTAGGTACTTTTTTGGTTAAATCATCCAATATTGAGTAGAGTACAGGAACTAAAATCAGTGTGATCAATGTTGAAAAACTCAATCCTCCGATAACGGATATTCCCATTGGAGCCATCAGTTCCGAGCCTTCGCCTATTCCTATTGCAAGAGGTACCAATGCGATAACCGTGGTAAGTGTTGTCATAAGGATAGGACGAAGTCTATACCTCCCTGAATTTAAAATTGCGGTCATTCTATCCAAACCGGCTTTTCTTTGTTGGTTTATAAAATCTATCAGCACGATAGCATTGTTAACAACTATCCCTGCCAGTACAATGAGCCCGAGAAAAGCAGGAAGGGATAAAGGTGTACCTGTAATAAATAATGCTAAAAACGCTCCTGTAAATGCAAAAGGTACGGACATCATTATTATAAATGGCTGTAGTAATGATTCGAACTGTGAAGCAAGAATCATATAAATCAATACTATGGACAGCATGAGTGCCAAGAATAAGCTGCTGAAGGCCTCTATCATATCCTGCTGCTGTCCTCCCATTTCAAAAGAGTAGCCAAATGGCATATGATATTCCTCAAGCTTTCGTAGTATCTCGTTGGAGGCCGATTGAAGATCTCTTCCGGATAATTGTGATGATACAGTAATCGTTCGAACCTGATCTTGCCGGCTTATTTGAGAAGGTGAATTATCATACTGAAAATCAGCAATTTGTCCTACGGATACATATTGTCCTCTGGGTGACTGAATCAGTATCTGTTTCATATCTTCTATTGATTTCTTTTGTGAGGCGCTGCTAAGCGATAATGTAATATCTATCTCATCGCCGTTTACTTTATATTGTGTTGCAGTGCTTCCTGATAAGGAAGATTTTAAAGTGTTTGCCAGCTGATAAGCAGTAATGCCATAGAAGGATGATTTTTGTCTGTCGAGAGTTACACGCACCTCAGGACTGCCTTCCTCAAAATCAGATTTTATTTCTATTGTGCCATCTATATTTTGCAGGATTTCTTTAAAATCCTCTGAAATTTGTTTTAAGATGCCGAGGTCATCTCCTTGTATTTTTATATTTATAGGGTCACCGGAACCCATACCTCCGGTCGACATTGAAGATACGGTTACTGATGTTTTAGCGCCAACTATAGTGCTTAAATGCTGACGTACAATATTGGCGACATCTGTTGTGGTTTTATCACGGTGTTTTCTGTCAACGAGCAGCACTTGAATTGTGGAACTATTTGTATTGCCGGACATGGAGAAAAACGACGTCAGACCTATAGATACAGTGCAGGTTTCTACTTCAGGCAAATTGACTATATACTGTTCTATTTCAGAGACGACTTTATCGGTATCCTCCAAAGAAGAGCCGAAAGGCATTTCTACGCTGACTGAGAAGGTTCCTTCATCGGAAGTTGGGAATAATTCTCCACCGACAATACCTATAAGACTCAAAGATAAAACAAACAGAGCAAGTGCGAAAATCACAATTCGCTTACGCATTTTTAATGATTTTTCCAAAAGCATGCCGTATTCCTTTGTCAGGAATTCGATGAACCGACCAAAGGATGATAACAATTTCGATTTATATTTGAAATTAAATTTTGTTTTGATTTCATCAATAGCCAAGAATTTAGAACAAAGCATTGGTACTACAGTAATAGCTATTACAAATGATGCAAGCAGAGAAA
>JAAYPU010000084.1 GCA_012519645.1 Clostridiales bacterium
AGGCAGCTTTTGCAAAGTATTGCAAAAGTAAGCTTTATCAGGCATAAAAACAAAGGGATTTTGGATGAAAATCCAAAATCCCTTCCTAAACTCTTAGTTCTCGGTTTTTATTTCTCAGTTATTAAGGTTTCAATCAGATCCAGTATTTCATCATGTCCCTGCCGTGAAACAGAGGATGCTGCTATCAGAATATCATCCTTTTTAAGTTCAAGAACTTTTCTTATGATCGATATATTTTTTTGTTTGTCGTTACTGGATATTTTATCACTTTTCGTTGCGACGACAACGCCATCAAGACCGTAGAATCTTAACCATTCATACATTTGAATATCCAGTTCTGAAGGAGGATGCCTGAGGTCTACAAGTTGAAATACCTTAACCAGATTTTCTCTGCTTTTCAAGTAATCCTCTATCATCCTGCCCCATTTCTCTTTTTCTGCTTTTGATATCTTGGCGTACCCATATCCAGGTAAATCTACAATTCTAAAGCTATTATTGATCTCATAGAAATTGATCGTTTGGGTCTTACCCGGACTTGAGCTGGTTCTCGCAAATCTTTTTCGATTCAGAAGCATATTTATAAGAGAAGATTTTCCCACATTGGACCTGCCTACGAAAGCGACTTCAGGAAGGTTGTTTTCCGGATATTGTTTTGGCTGTACTGCTACAGCTTTCAACACCAACGTTTTTATTATCATTATTACTCATTCTCCCTGACTAAAGCGTGCTTCAGCACCTCGTCCATATTTTCAACAAGAACAAACTCGAGCTTCTTTCTTACATTATCGGGTATTTCTTCTATGTCTTTTTCATTTTCGGAAGGAAGCAGTACTTTTTTTATACCTGCTCGGTTTGCTGCCAGAACCTTTTCTTTTATGCCGCCTACAGGTAAAACCTTACCTCTTAAGGTGATTTCTCCTGTCATGGCAACTTTTTTATCCGTCGGTATTCCGGTCAATGCCGAGATAACAGATGTACACATGGTTACACCGGCTGATGGCCCGTCCTTTGGTGTTGCGCCTTCCGGTATATGGATATGGATATCATACTCTTTATAAAAATGAGGATTGATACCTAAATCATTTGCTTTGGCACGGATATAACTGATTCCCGCTTTTGCTGATTCCTGCATAACATCTCCCAGTTGTCCGGTAAGTACCAATTTACCTGTGCCTTCCATAATAACGGTTTCTATGGATAAAGTATCTCCGCCCACCACTGTCCATGCGAGTCCTGTAGTGACACCTATTTCATTGCCAACTTCGATAACATCATATCTGTATTTTTTCTTGCCAAGATATTTATGCAGATTGACGGAATTGATTTTCACAGAGCTAATATTGTCTTCTACTATACGTTTTGCTGCCTTTCTGCATATATTTGCGATCTGTCTTTCGAGATTTCTAACACCGGATTCACGCGTATAATAGTTAATAATATCCCTTACTACCTGCTCGGATAAAATCAAATGCTTTTCGTCTAATCCATGTTCTTTCTTTTGCTTAGGAACAAGATATTTTAAAGCAATATTTACTTTTTCTTCTTCCGTATATCCGGATACATCTATAACCTCCATTCTGTCCAACAGAGGTCTGGGAATAGTCTCTGTAGTATTTGCAGTGGTTATAAACATAACATTTGATAAATCAAAAGGCACTTCTAAGTAATGGTCTGTGAATTCTTTGTTTTGTTCGGGGTCTAAAACCTCTAATAATGCAGACGCAGGATCTCCTCTGAAGTCATTGCCTATTTTGTCCACTTCATCAAAAAGAAATACCGGATTGTTGGATTCCGCATCCTTTATTGCTGAAATTATTCTCCCTGGAATAGCACCGATATAAGTACGTCTATGCCCTCTTATTTCTGCTTCATCTCTGACGCCTCCCAGAGACATCCTTACAAAATTTCTGTTTAAAGACCTTGATATGGATTTTGCAATTGAAGTTTTCCCTACTCCCGGAGGCCCAACCAGACAAAGGATCGGTCCCTTCATACTTTTTGACAGTTTACGCACGGAAAGATACTCTAACACGCGTTCCTTTACTTTTTCCAAACCATAGTGGTCCTGATCCAATATTTCTTTTGCAAATTTAATATCAATATTATCTTTTGTATGTTTATTCCAAGGTAAATCTAAAATCCATTCAACATAGTTTCGAATAACAGCACTTTCAGCTGAGGAAGAAGGTGTTTTCGCCAGTCTGTTGATCTCTTTTTGAACCTTTTCATGTATTTTCTTTGAAAGCTTCAACTTTTTGAGCTTATTAGTATAGTTTTCAATTTCTTCTTCTATATTTTCATCTTGTCCTAATTCTTCCTGAATAACTCTAAGCTGTTCTTTCAAGTAATATTCTTTTTGAACTTTATTTATTTGTGATCTTACCTTAATATTTATGTCCCGTTCGATTTTCAGTACTTCATTCTCTCTCAACAATAATTTATGCAGAATATCAAGGCGCTTTATGATATCAAATGCTTCTAATATTTCCTGTTTTTGATCGATCCTGATATCCATATGGGAAGTGATTACATCCGCTAAACGCCCCGGCTCTTCTATAGAAGCAACCGAAGGGTAAATATCAGGAGAAATTTTCCCATTTAACGCTAAGTATTCTTCAAAACCTGCTAAAACTGCTCTCATCAAAGCTTCAGTTTCTTCGTCGACTACAGATGAATCTTCATATATTTCTGATACTTCGCATTTAAAGTAAGGATCTTCAAAAATAATCTTTTCTATAACACCTCTGCTTATGCCTTCCACAAGAACTCTTATGGCATCGCCCGGAAGCTTTAACATTTGCTTGATTTTAGCTATAGTTCCGATAGTATAAAAATCTTCCGGAGTCGGGATGTCTGTTTCAGCATTTATTTGAGCTGACAAGAAAATAAGCTGATCATTGATCATAGCTTCTTCCAAAGCATTGATAGACTTTTCTCTGCCTACATCAAAATGCAATACCATATATGGAAATACCGAAAGACCTCTCAACGGAATCATTGGTAAAGTAATTTTATTCGTACTCATTTTCTTCACTCCCTTGCTTCTTTAATTACCCAAATAATCAACACTTAAAACTACATTTATTTTGATGAACTTTTTGAATTAATATACTTTCTTATCATCAAATATCATAAAAAAGGTGAATGCTGCAGTTTTAGAAATTTTCTTTTTTATTAAATAATTGAAAAAAACTCTCAAAATTTTCCATATGAAAATTTGAAAAGAAAACAGGCGACTATTGCCGTCTGTTAAGAAGCTGATTCCTGATTTCTATTCCTCTTTTTGGCATCCTCCAAAACTAGAGTAGGACTCATATTATTTAATACTGTTTCCTGAGTGATGATACATTTTTTTATATCTTTTCTGGAAGGTATTTCATACATTATATCCGTCATTATTTTTTCCATTATACTTCTTAATCCGCGTGCTCCGGTTTTTTTCTCAATAGCTTTTTCTGCTATGGCTACAAGTGCACTTTCTTCGATTTCCAGTTCTACGTCATCCATATCAAAGAGTTTTTTATATTGCTTGACCAGTGCATTTCTTGGCTCTTTCAAAATACGTACCAGGGCATCCTTACCAAGCTCAGATAGTGTGATCATAACAGGTAACCTTCCAATAAATTCAGGTATCAATCCATATTTAAGAAGATCTTCAGGCTGAACCTGACTTAAAAGCTTACTTGTTTCAATTTTAGAGCTTTTCACATCGGAATTGAAACCAATTGTCTTCTCTCCGATTCTTTTCTGTATGATTTTATCAAGACCGTCAAAAGCACCACCACAGATAAACAGTATATCTGTAGTATCAATTTGTATAAACTCCTGATGCGGATGTTTTCTTCCGCCCTGTGGCGGCACACTTGCTACGGTACCTTCCAATATCTTCAATAATGCCTGCTGAACTCCTTCACCGCTGACATCTCTTGTAATAGAAGGATTATCCGTTTTCCTTGCAATTTTATCTATTTCATCCACAAAAATAATACCTTTTTGTGCTCTCTCAATATCGTAATCAGCTGCTTGAATAAGCTTTAGTAATATATTTTCCACATCTTCCCCTACATAACCTGCTTCTGTCAATGCAGTCGCATCAGCAATTGCAAAAGGAACATTTAAAATTTTTGCCAGCGTTTGAGCTAATAATGTTTTACCTGAACCTGTAGGGCCTATCATAATGATATTGCTTTTTTGTATTTCCACATCGCTTTTATGAGAATAATTAATTCTTTTATAATGATTATAAACTGCAACTGCTAATGCTCTTTTGGCATCGTCCTGTTCTACGACATATTCCCCCAGTATATGAAAAATGTCTTTGGGTTTCGGAAGCTTTTCTCCATAATGATTATGAATAGATGCTGCTTCTTCTTTAATGATTTCCTGACATAATTCAATACACTCGTCGCAAATATAGACACTGGGGCCGGCTACTAATCTTTTGACCTGATCTTGAGACTTCCCACAAAAAGAACATTTAAGCTGTTTCTTTTCATCAAATTTTGACATGCGTTCACCTCTAATTGATATTATTTCCTAGAAACAATGATCTTATCTATTATACCATATTCTACAGCTTCTTTTGCAGTCATAAAATTGTCTCTATCTGTATCCTTGGATACCTTTTCTATCGGCTGACCGGTTTTTTCGCTTAAAATAGTATTTAAAGTATCACGCATTTTTAGGATTCTTTCCGTATGAATGCGGATATCTTCAGCTTGACCTCTCATACCCCCGATAGGCTGATGAATCATTATTTCTGAGTTTGGTAATGCAAAACGCTTACCTTTAGCTCCGGCAGCCAATAAAAATGCTCCCATACTTGCTGCCATACCGATGCAAATCGTAGACACATCCGGCTTGATATATTGCATAGTGTCATAGATCGCCAAACCGGAAGTAATAGATCCTCCGGGACTGTTGATATATAGCATTATATCCTTATCAGGATCTTCAGATGCCAAAAACAGTAATTGTGCAACTACCAGACTTGCAGTATGGTCATTTATTTCTTCACCTAAAAATATAATCCTATCCTTTAAAAGTCTTGAATAGATGTCATAGGATCTTTCTCCTCTATTAGTTTGCTCTACAACAATTGGAATAAGCGACATAATTCATTCCTCCCTATAAACAATTATGAAAGTTTGGCATTATCAACCAAAAAATCTATTGTTTTATTATATCTCAATTGTCTTTTCATGTACTCATAGTTTTCCGGCTTTAAGGATTTCTTAAATTCATCAGCATCTGTTTTATATTCGTTGGCTACTCTTTCAATCTCTTTTTCAATATCTTCATCACTTACCTGAATATTCTCGGCTTTTTCTATAGCTTCAACAGCCAAACGAGTTTTTATCTGCTTTTCTGCATTTTCTTTCAGCTCTTCCCTAAGCATACCCATATCCTTATTCATATACTGCAAATAAGTATCCATATCCAATCCTGAGTATTTTAATTGAAAATCAAGTTCTCTAATCAAATCATCGATTTTATTTTCAATCATAATATTTGGAATTTCAACTTTTGTTACTTCAAGAAGCTTTTCAAGAACTGCTTCTTTTTGCTCTAATTCGCTTTTTTCTTTTGTACTTTTTATTTTTTTCTCTAAAATATCCTTTTTCAATTCCTCTAAAGTATCAAATTCGCTCACATCTTTAGCAAATTCGTCATCTATTTCAGGTAATTTTTTTTCTTGTACTTCCTTTATATTTACTTTAAATACTGCTGCTTTACCGGATAGCTCA
>JAAYPU010000085.1 GCA_012519645.1 Clostridiales bacterium
AACTGAAAGATAAGGAAGAAATTTGCCAAAGGCAAATTTCAACCTTAACTCTTTTTAGTTTTATAGATGGAGTAAGAGCATGGCTAAAACACGTAAAATGTTAAGTGACTGGAGAGCGCCGTATATCCAGTCACTGATGAAATTAATAGAGACACAGAGCAAGGCGACACTTGCAAACTGGGCAGTAGATTACTCCGAGCAGGTTTTACTGCCGTTGTGGAGTAAGCACTATCCGGATGACCTGCGCCCGCAAAATGCGCTTAATGCCGCCCGCCGGTGGTTGTCGGGTGAAATAAAGCTGCCTCAGGCGAAAGCGGTAATTCTCGAATGCCATGTGGCTGCGCGGGAAGCAGATGGAAATCCGGTTGCCCAAGCTGCTGCCAGAGCGATAGGTCAGAGCGCATCTACCATTCACTCGGCAAGGCACTGTATCGGGCTCGCTTTTTACGGAGCGTTGGCTGTTGCATATGATGAACTGGGAACTGACTCGCCCTGGGAACAAATTGAAGTGTTTACTGCCGAAGAATGCGGCCGTATGGAAGCTGCATTGCGTGACATCTCGGTAGAGAATGAGCCAAACCCGGCGAAAATCAACTGGAAATGTTAAGGGGTATAATTTTATGAATCATTACAATGAAGAAGAATTAAAAGAAGCTATCAGATCTATAGAGTCAACAATCAGCAAGTGCGAGAAGGTACTGCCAAAGTTGAAACAAGGCACTTCCCAGCACACACTCCTTGTACGAAGGATAAAAGCGTTCCAAATCGCATTGACGTTGATAAATAAGGAGTTGAGAGATGAATAGATTTGGATTTCAGGTGTCGGGTATCTGTTTTCAGGTGCGTGGTTTGTAGTTCGTAGTCCGATGATAATACGCATAAGAGTATGGAGTATAGTGTGTAGAAAGCCTTCCTCATTGAGGAAGGTGTCATCGAAAGTGAAATACAGTTGTACTTCAACCATCGTTGTATTAATGAGTTGTAGAAACAGCTCATTTTTTGTAAAAAAATGATTCCAAAATATAGAAAATATGTTACAATAGAAAGAAAAAATCCCAATTATGTAAAAGAAACCATCTAAATAACAAAGTATTTAAAATACCTGAAAGACGACGGATGCTATTTTGGAGGAAGGAAAATGCCTAAGAATACTAATCGTTACATTGCACATATACGACAGTCTGATAAGTGCTGCCAATATGTAGAAGAGCATAATGACAATGTGGCAGACCTTGCTTATGATATAGCAAAGCCGTACGGTCTTGATAATTTAGCCAGAATTGCAGGTCGACATCATGATGACGGTAAAAATACATCTGAATTTTATCAATATATTCAAGACGCTGCTGAAGGAAAAGAAGTAGTACGAGGGTCAGTTATTCATTCAACACATGGAGCCCTTTTAATTAATGAGTTAGCTACTTCCAATTTTAACTCTAAGCTAACTGCTGAATTACTAAGAACTGTAATTTTAAGCCATCACGGTTTAAGAGATTGTCTTTCTCTACAGGGAGAAGATGTCTTTGAAGGGGCAACAGAGAATATTTCAAAATCTTTTGCAGGGGTCAAAAAAATTGTTTTTCAGCATTATGGTGAAGATTTTATTAATCGGGAATTTGAGAATGCCTGTAAGGATACCGAGTCTATAGCAAAGAAGATTAAACAATTTTTGGAGCATGAAAATGAAGCAATAGGCACATCTCATTTTTATTTAGCTATGTTCACTCGTTTGCTTACATCCATAGTTATTGATGCGGACCGGACTGACACAGCTTGTTTTGAAGAACAAAGTGAGCCTCCAAGTCGCAAAACACAATGTGAATTAAAAAAGATTTGGGAAACTTATCTGAATTATTATGAGAATAAACTGAGTGAATTGCCAAAAAAGAAAAAAACCTCTATTCTCGATTCATATCGGGTTGAAATTTCAAAATATTGTGCTGAATTTGATGGAGAGAGATCAGGTATTTATCGGTTAGTGGTTCCCTGTGGTGCTGGCAAAACATTATCAGCTCTTCGTTACGCTCTACATACTGCTTATCGATATGAGAAAGAACGCATAATTTACATAGCTCCGTTTAATTCTATTTTGGAACAAAATGCAGCAGAAATTTCTGATTATATCGGAGATAAGGATGCCGTATTAGAGCATCATTCAAACATTATTTTTGAATCTGACCAAAGTGAAAAAGAAAAAAAATACCAGTTACTGATTGAAAACTGGGCACAATCACCGGTGATAGCTACTACTGCAGTTCAGTTTTTGGATACTCTATTTGCTGGAAAAACATCTTCTGTTCGTCGTATGCAGGCTCTAGGAAATTCAGTAATTATTATTGATGAAATACAAGCGTTGCCTATTAAACTTCTCAAATTATTTAATGGTGCTATGAATTTTTTGGCATTCTTTTGTAATGTTTCAATAGTTCTTTGTTCCGCTACTCAGCCCCTTTTGGATAAACTTAACGATTATAAGATTTTGCAACCTATCAATATAATTCCTGATGAAAATAAATATATTACTGCTTTTAAACGTGTAAAAATTGAGAACCGCATGAGAGATCGTGGATATTATTCTGAAGAAGCAGGAGATTTTATTATCGGGCAGATAGAACAAGCACGTTCAGTTTTAGCCATTGTAAATACTAAAGCTTGCGCTCGTGATATTTACAAATATATTCAGAATAGCATTCAGGAAAAACAATGTAAAATCTATCATCTTTCAACCAATATGTGTCCTGCTCATCGGAGTAAAGTGCTGCAAGAGATACGTGAATTATTAGATCAAAACAATTCAGACAAAAAAGTAATTTGTATTAGCACGTCTTTGATTGAAGCGGGAGTAGATGTGTCTTTTGCAAGGGTAGTCCGCTCGTTGACTGGATTGGATAGAATTATTCAGGCAGCCGGTCGCTGTAATCGCCATTTTGAGACAGACTATGGAATAGTTTCTGTTATCAATATTCGCGATGAAAATATAGGAGGATTAAGCTATCTTAAATATGCACAAAAAGCTACTTGCGAGCTGCTTTATAATATTGACATGTCCCCTGAAAATTATCCGGAAGGATTATTATCTAAGAGAGCTATGGACGAATATTATGCAAGATATTTCAATCCTTTACAAAGAGATATGGCTTATCCTCTTAGAAACTATCCTGAGCATACATTATTAGATTTATTAACGACTAATCCTATTGGAAAGAATAGATTTAAAAATAATTATCCTCAAGTTGAATTGCCTATAATGAAACAAGCCTTTAAAGAGGCCGGGGAAGCGTTTGATGTGATTGAAAATGAAGCGACAGTTGATGTTTGCATTGAATATGACAATAAAGCAAAGAAATTATTAAATGAATTTAAAAATGTTTCTACAATACAAGGAAAACGACATGCTTTGAGTAAATTGCAGCCGTATATAGTCCAGATCAGAGAAAATAACTGGTTCAGAAATGAGCAGGTTAGATTTGGTCAAGTTGACGCAAAAATTTGGGTTTTACCCAAAAATTATTATAATGACGATTATGGCGTGGATGAAACAGCAGAAGTAAAAATGGAAACTTTGATTATTTGAAAGGAGGTGAGGGTATGGATGTCAAAAGAAATACGGTTGAATTTATGGTAAGAGGGGATAGAGCTCTGTTTTCTGATCCGGTTACAAGGGTTGGGGGAGAAAAAACAAGCTATTATGTTCCGACATATGAGGCTTTAAAAGGTATTCTGTCTTCGATCTACTGGAAACCTACGTTTATTTGGGTTATAGATGCAGTCCGTGTTATGAATATTATTCAAACCATGTCGGAAGGAATTAGAATTAAAAACTATGATGGTGGCAATGATTTATCCATCTATACTTATTTAAAAGATGTTTGTTATCAAGTCCGTGCTCACTTTGTCTGGAACCAAAACCGCACTGAATTGGTAGCCGATCGTAACGAACATAAGCATCATAATATTGCAAAACGCATGATTGAAAGAGGGGGACGTCGGGATATTTTTCTTGGAACGAGGGAATGTCAGGGTACTGTGGAACCATGCATATTTGGTGAAGGAATCGGAGCATATGACAATGTAAATGAATTAAATATGGGCTATATGTTCCATGGTTTTACATATGCCGATGAAGCAATAAGAGCACAGGGAAAAGGGCGTTTAGGTGTGCGGTTTCATCAAGTCGTCATGAAAAAAGGAATAATCCAATTCCCCAGTCCGGAAGAGATTCCAGACCAAGACAGGCGTTTACTTCATAAAATGTCTATTAAACCTTTTAGTGTGGAAAAAGACAATTTCTCAGGGCTTGGTGAATTTAATGAGGAGGAGATCAATTTATGAATTGGGTATCATCTCTATGTGCTTTGTATGATGCCAACGAATACCGAGCTGGGGATATAGAACTATGGAAGGGAAAAAAATTAGTTCTGATTCCTGTAGGATACGATACCATGGAGGCGCAAATAGAAATCCATATCGATCAAAATGGAAACTTCCTTGGTGCCCGAACATTGGAAAAGGATGAAGCGGAAACTCTTGCTCCTTATCCTGAAATCAGAACCAGTGGTGTCAAAGCTCTTCCGCTTTTTGATAGTCTTGCTTATGTTGCCGGTGATTTATTAGAAAGTGTGACATTTTATTTTCCTGATGCTAAGGACGAAAAAGAAAAAGTAGAAAAAAAAGCAAGGATACATGAGTCGTTTCAAAATTATATTGCTGGGCTTAAGGCGTGGTGTGAATCTCCCTTTTCTCATCCTAAGGTAAAAGCAATCTATAATTATGTTGAGCGGAAAACTGTTGCAAGGGATTTAATTGAACGGCAGATTATTGTACCTGACGTAAATGGAATTATCTCTGACAAAGTAAAAATTCAAAATGCTTCTTTAGACAAGGCCTTTGTACGTTTCCGTGTGTTTTCGAAAGAGCATTATAATCCTGAAGCTATTCTCAACAGTAAAGATAATATTCATAACAGTGCCGTATGGATTGACAAGACGGTTCAACGTAGTTTCATAGATTATTATTGTTCAAGCAATAAAGAAAAAGATCTTTGTTATATGACCGGTGAGCATATGCCGATTGCCAAAACAAATCCTATCAAAATTCGTGGCAAGTGGGATACCAAAGCCAAACTTATTTCGGCAAATGATAGCAGTAATTTCACATACAGAGGTAGGTTTAATACAAAAGATAAAAAAACTGGTTACAATGAAGCTGCCTCTATCGGATTTATTATATCTCAGAAAGCTCATAATGCCCTAAAATGGATTATCCGGCGACAAGGTTTTAGCAGGGATGGCGTTTGCATAGTGGCTTGGGAGGACGCCTTAAATAATATGCCTAATTTCTTTGATAATGCTGTAGATATTTGGAAAAATCTATCTGATAATCAAGAAAATATTGAAGATACTGATGGAATTGAAGATAGCGTAGAATTAGAAGAACTATTTTCAGATGATGATAATGATGTTCCGGAAACTAATTATGTGACTGCGGCCAAGTTTAATGCAGCATTGGATGGGTATGCTTCAAAACTAAGCAGTACTTCCAATATGGTAGTCATTGCTCTCGATAGTGCAACTCCGGGAAGGTTGGCGATGATTTATTATAGAAAACTGGATTCTTCTAGATATCTTCATAATCTTCGTCTATGGCATGAAAGCTGTTGCTGGACGCATTTGTTTATCAAGGATAAGAAAGTAGGCTACTATGAAGGGATGGCATCTATCCCTGACATAGCTTATGCTATCTATGGTACGGAACAAGGTGAAGATAATAAAAATCGTCAGCTTAAACTCTCTAAAAACAGCGATAAAAAAGCCCAGATGTTAGCTGTAACTTTTGAAAGGTTGCGACCATGCATTATCGAAGGAGCTGTTGTGCCACGGGATGTGGTCAGATCAGCAGTTTTGAGAGCTTCTAATCCTTTGGCATATAAAAATAAGTTTAATTATGAAAAAGTCTTGCGTATTGCTTGTTCTTTGGTTAAACGACTTTACTGGGAGAAAAAACAAAGGAATGAACGGGAAGGAGTGATTTTGGGTATGGAACTGGATAATAATAATCGGGACAGAAATTATCTTTATGGGCGTCTGCTTGCTGTGGCAGAACGAGTTGAAAGGGCTACTTATGAAAAAGGGGAAATACGCATTACTAATGCAGAGCGATATATGCAGGCTTTTTCACGCAACCCATTCCGTACATGGACCATAATATGGAATAACCTGCAGCCATATATGAAACAGTTAAAGCCATCCACCAGGGAATACTTTAAGAATTTAATCGGAGAGATTACAGAATCATTTGTCTATGAGGAGCGTATTTCCAATATGCCTCTTGATGGTAAATATCTAATTGGCTATGATTGCCAAAGAAGTGCTTTAAAGCGCTGGATTAAAAATGATTCCTCTATTTTGAAGGAAACAAAAGATAATAATAAAGAAGGAGAGAATGATAATGAGTATTTTGCAGAATAAAATTGATTTTGCTGCTATTATCACGGTTACAAGGGCTAATGTTAATGGTGATC
>JAAYPU010000086.1 GCA_012519645.1 Clostridiales bacterium
CTTTAAATACCGCTGCTTTACCGGATAGCTCAGGACTATAATCTTCAGGGAATATCACATTGACTTCGACTTCTTCTCCTGCTTTATGTCCTATCAACTGATCTTCGAAACCGGATATAAAATTCCCAGAACCTATTAAGAGTCTTTGGCTTTCTGCTGTTCCGCCTTCAATCTGCTCGCCGTCCACAAACCCTTTAAAATCCATGAGAACTGAATCGCCTTCTACTATTCCTCTGTCTACATTAACAAGACGCGCATTCCTGTCCTGCATAGCAAGCAGCTCATTGTCCACATCCTCATCTGTAACATTATACTCTACTTTTTTTGCTTCTATACCTTTATAATCCCCCAGCTCGACTTCGGGTTCAACTGTAACTTCTACTTCTATAACTAAATTCTTGCCCTTACCTATTTCGGTAATGTCGATCATCGGTCTGTCAATGGGTTCTAATTTAAGTTCTTCTACGGCATCTGTATATTCCTCAGGGAAAAGAATATTTATGGCATCTTCATAAAAAATATCTTCTCCGAATTTCATCTCCAAAATTTTTCTTGGTACCTTTCCTTTTCTAAACCCATCAACTGCATATTTATTTTTATTTTTTACATATGCTTTTTGAATTGCTTCTTCAAATTTTGAAGCCTCAATTTCCATTTTAAAGGTTACTTCATTTTTCTCTTTCTTAATAAAAGTAAAACTAGATTTCATATGCTTATATTCCTCCTAAAACTCATCCATATATAACGTTTTTTTATAATACATTTTTAAGACCAATGGAATTCCATTGGTCTTATTCTTTTCTGTTTATAATAATTAATTATATCATTCTACTTAAAGTTGTAAAGGTTATTATTATTTTTTTCTTATTTTAGTTTGTTCCTTGAATAATTTTTTTTATTTAGATAAAATAATATTGAGAAAATTTAAATTTAAATATTCTCAGACTAAGAATTAAGAACTAAGAGTTAAGGTGCCTTTTGCAAAGTATTGCAAAAGTTAAATTTATTAACTTTCTATCAAAAGTACAAAAAGGAAGGAAAGTTTTATTAAATGGATAAGCTTCATGTATCCACTCACAATGAATTTGTCGATAAGTTCATTTCAGAAACATCAAAACAGGAACTCCTTTCTGTACTGGACTACATACAGGATGCCATTATCATTGAGGATGAAAAAGGTACTACTATATGGCTGAACAAGGCGGCTGAAGATCTATACCATATGAAAAGAGAGGATTCCATAGGCAAAGACGTTACTTTTCTGGAAAATGCAGGTGTTATCTCTACCTCGGTATCCAAATTGGCAATAGAAAAAAAAGATACAGTGAGTATTTTACATTCCAATAAAGAGGGTAAAAATCTATTAACAACCGGAACACCTTTTTATGAAAACGGCCGTATCAAGAGAATAATTGTCACTTCAAGGGATATTACGGAATTGATACAGCTAAAAAACCGGATTGAAGATGTACAAGCTGCTTTAGATGAATTATCCCAAAACAAAATATTCTATGGTGATATAATAGCTAACAGTCCCAGTATGTTCAATGTGCTTCAATTGACTAAAAAATTATCTCAAATCGATTCTACCGTTTTGATCACAGGTGAATCCGGTGTTGGCAAAGGTATCATCGCAAAGCTCTTACACGAAACCGGTAAAAGAAAAAACTTTCCTTTTGTAAAAGTAAATTGCGGTGCAATACCCGAAAATTTGTTAGAATCCGAGCTTTTTGGATATGAATCAGGCGCTTTTACAGGCTCCAGAAAAGAAGGTAAAAAAGGTCTCTTTGAGATGGCCCAAAACGGCACAATATTTTTAGACGAAATCTCCGAGCTTCCTTATCATCTTCAGGTCAAAATACTTCAAGTAATTCAAGATAAAGAGATACAGCGTGTCGGAGGTATAGATACAATAGAAGTCAACGCAAGAATAATAGCAGCGACCAATAAAGATTTGAAATCTATGGTTAATGAAGGAAAATTCAGGGAAGATCTGTATTATCGTCTTTATGTTGTTCCTATCCATATTCCGCCTTTAAGAGAACGTCAGGAAGATATTATCCCGATGGTTCGCCATTTTCTCCAAAAGTACAATAATAAATTTAATGACAACAAAAGAATTGACACAAACACAATAGCTTTATTGATAAAGTATCATTGGCCAGGTAATGTACGAGAATTGGAAAATATAATTGAAAGACTGGTAATAACAACCAAAAATAATATAATACTGCCGGAAAATCTTCCAACCTATATGTTTAAGAATGATGGCAACTCAGGCGAAATTACTCTGTCTCCTATAATGAATCTAAAAAAGGCTCTCGAAGAAACCGAGAAGCAAATGATAAAAAATGCAAGTGAAAAATATAAAACAACAAGGCAAATAGCTAAAATATTAGGTATTAGCCAACCTTCCGTAGTCAGAAAGATGCAGAAATACGGTATAGACCATATTTCTGATTCATAATTGAATCATTTGATTAATTAATGAATCAAGACCATCTTGCTTTAATTTATTAATATGTGTTATAATTTGGATTACATCTATAAAACAATTTGATTTATTATTGAATCAAGGCCAAAATGACTAATGCTGAAATCATTCAAACTAATTTTGGCATGGTTTTTGCTTAATAAGATAATATAAGTTTATTTTAACTTTGTTAATATAAATTTTATTATATTATATTAAATTATAATTTTTTAACGAAGAGGAGGAATAAAAAATGTCAATGAATGCTGCTGAATATGTAGCTAGTTTAGTGGAAAGAGCAAGAAAAGCTCAAGCAATAGCTGAAAACTTTACGCAAGAACAAGTTGATGAACTATGTGCCGCTATTGCATATAACGCTACTAAAGAAGATTTCGCAAAAAGAATAGCAGAAATGCTGGTCCAAGAATCAAAATTAGGTCATGCACCTGACAAATATGCTAAAATGCTGAGTAAAGCAAAAGGTACATGGCGTGACATGAAAGGCAAAAAATCTGTAGGTGTTATTGAAAGAGACGAAGTAAAAGGCTTGATCAAATTAGCTAAACCGGTAGGAGTTATTGGTGCTATCATCCCGGTAACAAACGGAGAAGCAACACCTGTATGTAAAGCAATGTCTGCTATCAAAGGCAGAAATGCTGTTATTTTAGCACCACATCCAAGTGCTAAAAAGACAAACATGGAAGTTACAGATATGATAAGAGC
>JAAYPU010000007.1 GCA_012519645.1 Clostridiales bacterium
AGAATGAAAGAGTGGATATAATCTTTCTGAATAATCATGGGAGTTAGAAACGGGAAAACCTCCTCGTTGAAAAACTTCGAAACAAACTCACGATGAAAAGGCAACACTTCATCCGATTGGTAAAGCGTAATGTTGTTCTCTTTTAATTCTGGCAGAATCTCTTGGTCAAAAATTCGGTAATACTCCTCTTCTTGTCTCATCACCTCTTCTTTTATCTCCGTCAATGTTTCCAAAGCATCTTCCACCGATTCCTTTTTTATCTCTTCTACCAAAGAACTGTGATAACCAGAAACACGAACTTTGTAAAACTCTTCAAGATTGGAAGAGAAAATGGATAGAAACTTAATGCGCTCATACAGAGGTAGCGACTTATCTTTAGCTTCAAGTAAAACACGAAAATTAAACGACAGCCAGCTAATATCTCTTTTAAAATATCTATATTTTGGTCTTTTCAGTTTCTCCATAACTATAAATGTTTAGTGGCTCTTTTGTGTTCTGTCTTCATGCAATAGAACTCGTGGTATAATCTTGTTCTATTGTAAATTTAATAACTTTGCTTCAATAAAAAAATAGAATATGAAAAAAATAGGACTTTTATCAGATACACATAGTCATTGGGACGATAAATACATTACTCACTTCAATGAATGCGACGAGATATGGCATGCTGGAGATATTGGCTCGATGGAGGTAGCTGAGAGGTTTGAAGCTTTTAAACCTTTTCGCGCTGTGTATGGCAATATAGATGGACAAGATTTGCGACAAGTATATCCTGAAAACAATCGATTTACAGTTGAGGGCGTTGATGTGCTTATGACACACATTGGGGGCTATCCTGGTAGATACGAACCCAGAATAAGAAGCACGCTTTTTGCCAACCCTCCCAAAATATTTATTTCTGGACACTCCCACATACTGAAAGTAATGTTTGACAAGAAAATTCAAACCCTACACATGAATCCTGGTGCGGCAGGTATATATGGTTTTCATCAGGTCAGAACCTTGTTGCGCTTTGTGGTGGATAATGGAGATATTCGGGATTTGGAGGTGATTGAATTGGGGAAGAGGTGATATGATTTCTCTTCCTCATTCATTTATGGGAACGGACACATTTACAGGTTTAGGAGCAGCATTGATTAAATAAAACGGCATTTCGACAAGCTCAATGACCGTTGAGGATACTCGGTAGCTGAGCCTGTCGAAGCCTATTGAATTAAAAACGGTAGCTTCAAAAAGTTCAGAGACCGCTCTGCGAATATTTCAGGGACCGTTGAAGAGAACCGGTGGCTGAGCTTGTCGAAGCCTTTTTAAGCAGATTACACTTAGTTTTAATATTACAACTATGACAAAAGCTTGGATGTATATTTTAGAATGTGCCAATGGTTTGTACTATACCGGTAGCACTATTGATATCGATTTCAGAATGAAACAGCATGACGCAGGTGAAGGTTCTAATTTCACTAGGAAGCATTTACCTGTCAAGTTGGTTTATTACGAAGAGTATGGAAGTATTGAAGATGCTTTTCTTAGAGAGAAGCAAGTTCAAGGATGGAGTAGAAAAAAGAAAGAAGCTTTGATAAATGATCGGATGGAAAGCTTACCCAATCTTTCGAAAAACTATACTGAGTATAAGGATAGGTCTATTAAAT